>CAZWFH010000381.1:0-1910 GCA_964632105.1 uncultured Atribacterota bacterium | reverse complement strand
AATTAATTTCCCAGAAGGATGTAGTAGCTTCTGTTTCAACTTATGGTTCTTCTGTTTGTGAACCTGCTTCTAATCTTTACGAAAAATTTAAAAAAGTTAATATTGCTTATGGTGCTACACATGTTCGTTTAACCGAAAGAGGATTGAAATACTTTTTCCGAACTTGTGGTATTGATAGTGCTCAAGGAATCTTCTTTGCAGACTATGTTCCTCGAGTTTTTGGGGCAAAACGGATAGCTATTATGCACGATAATACTACTTTTGCCTTGGGAGTGGCTGAAGAGACCAAAAAGGCATTACAACCAAAGGTTGATGCTGGGGAAGTAGAGATAGTGTATTATGATGCAATTACTCCTGGCGAGAAGGATTTTTCTGTTCCTCTAACTAAAGTACGTGAAACTCATCCAGATGTGTTCTATTTTACTGGTTATTATCCCGAAGCTGCATTAGTAGTTTCTCAGGCACGAGATATAGGTATCGATTGTCCTTTTGTAGGGGGTAATGCAGCCATTAATGATGAATTTGTAAAAATTGCCGGGATAGAAAAGGCAAAAGGATGTTTTATGACTCAGGAACCCATGCCGGCAGAACTTCCTTACCCAGAGTCTAAGGTATTTTTAGATGCCTATAAAGCTAAATATGGAGAAATTCCCTCCAGCCCTTGGCCCGTATATGCCGCTGATGCTTTAAATATTATTGCTTACGCTATCGATAAGACCGGTTCTACCGATTCCGATGTTTTGGCTGAATATCTTAGAAATGAAGTTGATGGTGTTCCAGGTGTTACTGGACCAATCGGTTTTACCGAAAAGGGAAATAGAGAGGGTGTGCCATATTTGATGTATGTAGTAAACGAGGAAGGTGGCTTTGATATTTACAATAAATAAAAAGGTAAGGAGTAAAAGATGAGAATTTTTTTAGAGCAGATGTTAAATGGACTTACTATCGGGTCATTTTATGCTCTTATCGCCTTAGGGTATTCTATGGTATATGGGGTAATGAAATTGATTAATTTTGCTCATGGAGATTTATTTGCCCTGGGTTCTTACCTTGGATTTACCCTCCTCGTATGGGGAAATGCCTATGTAACCTCTCGTATAGGTTTAGCGGGTGGTATGATTGCGGCTATGTTAATAGCCGCAATCGGCATAGGCTTGGCTGGTATAATAGTTGAGCGGATAGCTTATCGTCCTATTTATCCAGCAGGACGGCTTCCAGCAGTCGTTTCTGCTTTAGGTGTATCAATTTTCTTAGAAAATATAATTATGGTAACTTGGGGTCCCCGCTATCAAGCATATCCTGTGAGTGTTGTACCTACTCTACGTTTTGAAATAAGTGGAATTCATATTACTCTTCTTCAAATAGTTATTTTAATTCTGTCTTTTGTATTATTAGCTATCTTATATTACATAATTCAAAAGACAACTTTTGGAGCAGCTATTAGAGCTTCAGCTTTGGATAGAGATACTGCTGCCTTGATGGGAATAAATATTGAAACTATTATATTTTTTATCTTTGCCTTAGGACCTGCTTTAGGTGGAACAGCTGGAGTAATGGTAGGGATGTATTATCGTCAAATTAGTTTTACCATGGGTTGGAACTATGGATTAAAAGCCTTTACTGCTACTATTTTAGGAGGTATCGGTAACATACCGGGAGCAATGCTGGGCGGACTTCTTTTAGGAATTATTGAAATGCTGGGGTCTGCTTATATTTCCACAGCCTATAAGGATGTTTTTGTATTTTTAATTTTAATATTAGTCTTAATTTTTCGTCCCAGAGGTCTTCTGGGTGAAAAAGTTGCAGAAAACGTATAAAGGGGCAAAATAAATGAAAACAAATAAAAATATTTTCTTAAAAAATTGGCCTATACTTATTGTGATAGCACTACTAACTTTATTCCCTTTTAA
>CAZWFH010000380.1:0-1912 GCA_964632105.1 uncultured Atribacterota bacterium | reverse complement strand
AAACAATTTTGAAACTGCTCTCCACAGCCGGGCAATATCGACAAACATCTCGTAGGATTCCTTTATTTCTTCTACTTTTGTTTTTTGATAACTTTCCTTTAGAAAGTCTCTATAAAAATTTCTAAAGAGCGCGCCGCCGGTACCGGCTTGCTCCATTAACATCGCAGTTGTTTTAAAATCTCCCTCAACATCTTTGCTTCGTTTAAACCATTTTATTATTTCTTTGCTGGTCTTTAAGATACCTTTATAGCTAATATTTTGTATAGGAGGGTTCAAATAATTTTTAGCATTATTACCTATAGCCTGCATAATTTCTTTCTTTAGGTCATATTTTTTATTGGTGGCTTCAATGGTATAAGAGAGATTTTTAGATGACATAGGTCCTTTTTCATTCCTGGCCAGTTCAAAATTTTTTAAAGAGGCTTCAACCAATCCGCCTTGTTGAATGGTATCAGCAAGATAAACGTTATTTTCATCATATCCGTACATTGCCACATAATGGCCGGCAAAATGAAATTTTTTAGTAAAATAATCCAGATGATAGCAATCCAGCTTTATCCCTACCGGAATCCCTGAATCAATTTTTTCTTTTACATTTTTCCAGGCTTTTTTGGGTGAAGATGTTTCCCGGACATTTAATTTCAAGCTAAGGTGTCTGGCAATATTTTGGGTTAATAAATCTGTTTTTATCCTTCCTCCGATGAAAGGGAAATCCATTGTTTTCATATTCCAGATAATGAAGTTCAGCCCCTCGCCTAATCCAAAAAACATGGGCTCGGATAAGTTAATTCCTATATGATTAAGCAAATTTCCTGCGGCTGTTGTTTCACAATGTTGACCTTCAAATGATTTAAAATTTCTAATTATCATTTTCTCTGTCCCCCTTTTTTATATTTATTTAATAATATTAATTTGATATCTATTTAGAAATTTATTTTAAATCTTATTTATTCTCCACCAAAGCATCTTTTCTTTTTCTTCGTATTTTTTCATTCCAACTTTTTCCAAAACTCTGTGATATGGAAGATTGTAATTATCAAGAGGAATCAATTTTAACTTTTTAGTTTCCAAAATAAACATTCTATTTCTTTTTCTCATTCTATCATTTCTCACCAATAATTATTAGCACTATATTATTCCCCAAATTACATGCCATACAATATCTGTCCAAAAGTGTATACCCACTGCCGCCAAAAAGCCAAATTTTCTAAAATAATAAGCAGCAAAAAGTGAAACTACTCCATTAAGAAGGATTATTTCACTGATAAGAGCAAATGGAATCTCCTGAATAGAATTTAGGCCAAAAAGAATCATAACTGAAGGAAAATGTCCTAAGGCAAAGGCAAGTGCTGAGAAGATAGTAACTACCCAAAAAACTTTATTTTGCCATCTGTTTTTGAGGATTACGTAAGAAATAAGCCATACCCAAAAAGAAATAAAAAATAGTCGAAATATTACCTCTTCGCCAATACCAGCTGTAGCCGAAGCTACAAAGGAAGAAGGAAACGGAGAATGTGGAATCGGGCCTAAGGTATGAAATTTACTAAAAATTACATCTGCCAGAATAAAAAATATTCCTATACTCCCTCCCACAAGGGCAGGAATCAAAAATCTTTTTTTATTGGAAACTCTTAAATCCCAAATCTCAGCAAAGCCGATTTTTTGCGAAAGTTTCAACCCAATAAAACCCAAACCTCCATAGAGAATTAGTATAATTGCTGCATTCACCAGTGCAAGTATTGGCTTGGAAGCAGGAAGTGTTTGAGTTGGCAAGAAAGTACCTTGAGGTAAAAAGACATTAATCGCTGCTAGAATAGCCAGGGCTATAATGAGACCAATATATATTTTTATGGATAATGAAATTTTTTTCATAAATAAATTTCCTCCATCTTTGTTATGAGAATTATTGTTC
>CAZWFH010000379.1:0-1916 GCA_964632105.1 uncultured Atribacterota bacterium | reverse complement strand
GAATCGTGGGACCATACGATGGTCGAAATCCAAGAAAAATATTAATTTCTAATGAAGATTATTTAAATAAATATGATAAATGAAGATACACAGTAAAAGATCAACGTGAAGTTTAGCCTAATAATCAAAAATAATGAGGTAAAGATAATATGAATTCTAATTATGAAATAAAAGATATTTCTTTAGCTGCTGAGGGGAGAAAGAAAATTAATTGGGTCAGCCAACATATGCCTATTTTGAATACGATAAAAGAACAGTTTATTAGAGAAAAACCCTTTCGAAATAAGAGGGTAGCTATAAGTATCCATCTGGAGGCCAAAACAGCTTATCTGGCTCTGGTAATGAAAAGTGGTGGGGCAGAGGTAGCGGTTACCGGGAGCAATCCTTATTCTACCAAAGATGAAGTAACGGCAGCTTTGGCAAAAGAAGGGGTAAAGGTTTATGCTCAGTATGGTGTCTCCGATGAGATTTTTAGATATTATCTAAATCGAGTTTTGGATATTAAGCCCAATCTTATCATAGATGATGGGGCGGAATTAGTTTCTATAGTTTCTACAGAAAGAAAAGAATTGCAAAGCAATATTTTAGGGGCAGCAGAGGAGACTACTTCCGGGGTAATCAGGTTGCAAGCTTTAGAAAGAGAGGGCAAACTTGCTTTTCCTGTTTTTAAGGTAAACGATGCCTATATGAAATACCTTTTTGATAACCGTTATGGAACTGGCCAATCAGTCTGGGATGCTATCATGAGGACTACCAATCTTAATATTGCTGGCAAGACCGTAGTAGTAATAGGATATGGTTGGTGTGGCAAAGGGATTACCTCTCGTGGTCGGGGACTAGGAGCGGAAGTTATAATTACCGAGATAGACCCTATCCGGGCTATAGAGGCGCGAATGGACGGTTTTAGCGTGATGAAATTAGATCAGACGGTACCTTTTGCAGATATTTTTATTACTGCAACTGGGAATAAAGATTTATTAGTAAAAAAACATATGGATAAAATGAAAGATAAAGCTATACTAGCCAACGCAGGTCATTTTGATTTAGAAATATCTAAAAGAGATTTGAAAGAGTTATCTGTAAAGAAAAATGAAGTGAGAAAAAACATTGATGAATATATTTTAAAAGATGGTAGAAGAATCTATTTATTAGCTAAAGGGAGTCTGGTTAATATTTCTGCTGGAGATGGTCATCCAGTAGAGATTATGGATTTATCCTTTGCCTTACAGGCCCTTTCTATAAAATATATTAACGATCATTATAAAGAACTGGAAAACAAACTCTACAGAGTTCCAGGGGAGATAGATAAAAAAGTAGCCAGGTTAATGTTAGAAGCCTCAGGAATAGAGATTGATGAGCTTACTCCTGAGCAAAAAAAGTATCTTCAGGAATGGAAAATTTAAATTTTAAAATTTAATTTATTTTTATTAATTTGCAAGTAATCAGGAAAAATATGGTTGCCTTGTAGAGAAAGACTAAATTTGTGAATTTATTTGATTTACTAAACTTGCATGATATAATTTAAGAAATATTTTTATTTTTAAGCAGGAAAAAAATAGGTTAATGTCGTATTACTTATAATATAAGACACGAGTATCTTAATAAACACCATTGTAGTAATTATAGAAAAAATTAAGGAGGTGATAGATGAACTATTTTTCTGACCGCATAAACCCTATTAAATAAAAGTAATTAACAGGGTAAAAGTAAAGTTGGGATTTTAAGTATTTTAAAAAATGAAAGGAGATTTCAAAAATGAAAAAGAATCTATTACTAGTAATCGCGTTAGTAATAATATTAGGTTTATGTCTTTCTTCAACAGTTTTTGCGGCTGGAGAACCAATTAAAGTCGGAATAGTAACAGATGTTGGGGGAAGAGGAGACAGATCATTTAATGATTCTGCAATTCGTGGACT
>CAZWFH010000378.1:0-1918 GCA_964632105.1 uncultured Atribacterota bacterium | reverse complement strand
ATGGCGATTTCTCTATGCTGATACCTATCTGGTCTTGTACGCAAAATATGTTTTATTCTGGCTTCATAAATCCAAATTGGTAAACCGAGAAGAATTTGATAACATATGGCAGTCTAAAATATCTGACCCCGAAGAACGGGAGGCCATACTAGACGCCCTCCTTGATTTAGAATTTATTCGGCGGGAAGAGGAAGGGGATACTTTTTCTATTACTGAATTAGGCTCAGCTTATGTAAATTATCTGAAAGAAATGGATAAACAAATAAGCTATTAAGAATAACGGTTATTGCGAACTGGTTTTTAAGATTGAAAGATTAACGGAATCAATTATAAGATAAAATTTTTTTAGGATTATCAAAGGGGGTGTTTTGGTGAAAATATCAATAGGGGTAATAACTAAAGATTTTAATTCTTTAGAGCCCATAGATGAGTTTTTAGAAAATGCTTCAAAACATAATCATAAAATTTACAGTGTGATAATTGTCTATTCCCATGGCTGTGTTTTTCAGTTAATAGAGAGCTTAAGAGAAAAAGTTAAAGTCTTTTTGGTAAAGATAAATGATGCTCCGGAGATAAAAGAACAGTTAATAAAGATGGGCCTACCCACAGAAAATATAGAAATTTTAATAAATTGCTCTGCTTTAAAAAAATACGGGAAAGTGCCTTATGGTTTGAATAGAAATTATGCCCTAATCAAGGCTCTATTAAGCGGTTCAGAAGTGTTAGTTTTTATAGATACTGATGTCTATCCCAGAGTATTGGTAAAAGAAGATGATGAAGTGAAAAAAAAAGAGATAGATTTTATCGGAAGACACTTAGAATATCTAAGGAAAGAAGAGGTAATTATTACTACCAGCGATTACTCCGGCTATTACATTATTCCACCCATGAGCTTTGCTGGAATGAAAGAATTATTTGTTGGCTTGCAAAAAGAAGATGCTTATGAATTTTTAAGAAATTCCGACGAACATAATTGCCTGAATTTAGATAATAATAAAAAGCGAAAAATATTCGAAACAGATAAGATATTAGGGGGAAATGTAGCTATTAAACTAAGCGCCCTTAAAGAATTACCTCCATTTTTTTCTACAGTGTATAATGTAAATGGTGAGCATGTTCTATCTCGTGGTGAGGATACTCTCCTGGGAATTAAATTAAAAAAGAGCGATAAAAAATGTATCGATATAGATACTAAAATATTCCATAATACCTTTGGAAATTATCCTGAGGTACCGGATATAAAAAAAGATAAATCTATAAAAGATAGATTTTATTATACCTGTCTGGGTTGGATAGGAAGGAATCCTTTTCTTAATTGGCTAAAAGGTGAAGATGTAGAAGAGGTAAAAAACAGACAGAAAAAGAATATAATTATCGGCTCCAAAGCCATGGCCTCTTATCTTAAGGATGAGAGATTTTTAATCTTACCCGAGGCACTGGAAATATCTTACCATAATTTAGAACGGGTAATTAGTGAATATAAAAATACTATGAGAGCCTGGAATGATTTTATCAAAAAATCAGAGAAAAGGGGAGGGTAAAAAATGAAAATATTAATAATCAATCACTTCCCCCTGGAGGGTTCGGGGAGCGGAGTTTATACTAAAAATTTAGCCAAAGAGCTAACTGAAATCGGGCACAAGGTTAAAGTTATATTTCCGGAAAATCGAAAGGTACCCCCGGAAATTTTTGAAATGAGACCGATAATGTTTAAGGACGACAACACTAAAGATTACGAAATTGATTTTAATTTTCCCTGTTTTACCAGCCATCCCCGGAGCAATACCACTTTTTATCAATTAAATAAAAAACAGATGAGAGACTATATTGATATAATGGTTAATGTAACCAGAGAAGAGGCAGATAAATTTAAACCTGATATTATTCACGCCCAGCATCTCTGGATTACCCCTTATGC
>CAZWFH010000377.1:0-1929 GCA_964632105.1 uncultured Atribacterota bacterium | reverse complement strand
GATAATATAACAATCTCTTTTTCGGCAGCTAAAACAAAAGAAATAGAACTCAAAATCAACAAGAAAGTTAACGAAAAAATTAATAGTCTTTTACTTAATTTAAATCTTAGCATATTACTTATTATCCCTCCTTAAATATTTTTAATTAATCTTTTAAGTAAACAAATCCTTACTAACTTAGAACTTGAATAATTATGCTAAATTAACCACCTCCCTCTTCTCTTCTTTTCTTACAATTAAATTCGCGGCTATTAAATTTTTTCTTGAACTCAAATAATAACTATAAATATTTTTAATATGTACGAGATATACGAGGAGAAAATCCTGCTTAAGTTTTAAAAATTAATCTCTTTTCTATTTTCTACATTTGTCTTAAATAATCCTTCTTTTTTGTAAAAATTATTTGAAATTAATTTAATTCTTTTTTACTTATTATTTTTTTAACATTTTCGACAAAATATTTTTAGCTAATTGTGTTATAACAGGCCACTATCTCTCCAAAATAAAAAGCGTGATAGTCATTATCTGCATAAATATCTTCCTTATATTCTTTACACAAAAAATCGGGATTCATTTTACTTTTATAGACAATCTTACACTCATAATGAAATCCTGATATATTAATAATATGAGTGTCTACTTTTTGGGCAGGAACAATAGTTAAATTACATTCTTTGAATTTATCAAAATCTCGACCGGATTTAGTGCCACAAAAATTTAGTGCTTCCATCAAGTCATTAGTTGGGATATTAACCGTAAAACTGGAGGCCTTTTCGATAATATGATGGGTAAAGCGGCTCTTCCTAACCATAATTGTCATTATCGGCTTACTCCACATATATCCGATGGCAGCCCAACCTATAGTCATAACGTTTATTTTTTCATCATCTTTGGACTTAGCTACCAGGAATGCCCCTTTAGATTTTATCTGTTGCATAACTTCTTCGGCAATAGATAAATAATTAACATTCTCCATATCGATTTGTCTCCTTACTTAAAATAAGATAATGATTTATCTCAACTTTCTTAATCAACTTCCTTTAATTTTTCTACCATTTTCACAAAATCATCTATCCATTCCGCAGCAAAGTTTACACCTTTAGGGGTGGGAATGTACTCATCTCCGTCTTTCACTTTTACATATTGCCTTAAATCAACTCTCTCTACTCCCCGAAACTCACCGATAGATAAAACTAATCTTTTGTTATCGGTAACATCTAATTGCCCAATCTGCTTCATATTTTATTTCTCCTTTTTTAATTGTATTTTAATTTTTTTGCTATTCACTACAGCATCGTTACACTAACTCTTTTCTTATTCCTTGCTAACATGGATCTCGCATTGCATCTGTTTCTCCGAAATCTGCCAAATCAATTATCTTAATCGGAGTGTCTTTATACAACTTTCTAATCTTCTCTATCTCTTGCTTAAAATTAGAAGAGATAATTATTTCTAATAAATTAATATTTTGCGCGTAATTAACTACATTTTGATGAGGAGGTAATTTTGCAATAATATAACATTTTATTATTTTATTTTTTTTAATATATTCTTCTAAACTTCTAATTGCAACAATACCTAATTTTTGAGTTAGAGAAACTACTACTTTTTCTTTTTTATCGTTCTGCTCTTTTCTTTTGAAAAACATGTCTGTTCCTTCTTAAATTTAAATTAAAAAATAACATCTTCCAGTCTACCAGTCTCCCGGTCTGCCGGTCAGTATTAGTTATCCAGTTTCGCGGTTAGGCAATTTACCAGATACTCCTACTTTCTCTCTAATAACTAACTTGCAACCTGTAACTCGAAACCCATCCTATACGCTAAACTACGAAATACGATATACGAAATACTAATTTATTCTCCGACAAAAGTCTTCACCCAATCAGGTTGATTCGGTCTTTCTTTATTTTCTCCCATATCCTGCCATTT
>CAZWFH010000376.1:0-1945 GCA_964632105.1 uncultured Atribacterota bacterium | reverse complement strand
AAATACCCAGTGTATCGGGTCCGGCTAAAATAATTTTTGAAGCAGCCTCTTGGAGACCTACCGTTTCTCCGTCTTCTATGGTGGCATCACTGGTTATAGGCCCTCCCCTTAAAGCAGAAGTTACTGAAGCTCCATATCTTCTGAGTTCATGAATTAGCAGCTTATCAAAAGCAATTTCACCCACGTTATCATGTATATAAAGTATTTGGGATGAACTTTTAGCAATTTGGAAAATTTCAGCCCTCTGGTCTATTCTTAAACCCTCCGAAACACAACCCCGAAGCTCCTCTATTATTTCAGCCATTTGAAATCCATAACCGCTTCCTACTGTCCGAAAATCAAGATGGTTGCTGGCAATAGCCCAATTAACCAAAAATGAAAACCTTTCCGATTCCTCCAGCCCCTCTGCTTCCAAAGCAATCTTTTCTGCCATCTCTATTCCCAGCTGGTTACACTTATCCCTTCTTTCCTTAAAAGGAATTTCGATTCCTGATATCCTCTTTAAAATTCTATGGACTTCAGTGATGAAGTAAGAAGGAATTTTTTCTGTGGAGAACTCTCGAGCTAAAAATTGAAAAGATTCCTTTAAGATCTCCTTTTTAATTTTTTCCTCCAAAGGAATTAACTGTAAAGCACCGCATAAATCATCTATTATACAGCTGGCACAGTTCAGTTGTGTGCGCATTTAGCAATTGCTCCTTACTCTTTTTATTTAGTTGTCTGCATGGCAATTCCTTGAACAAAGCTTTTCCGTAAAACCAGAAGGACTACAAGCGGAGGCAGCATAGCGATAACTGTAGCAGCCATAATAACATTCCACTCGGGAGCTATCTGCTCGCTGGCCAAGAGCATTTTAATACCGATTTGTATAACCCGCATTTCACCGGTAGTGGTGACAATTAGGGGCCATAAATACTGGCTCCACATAAAGATAAACTCTATAACAAATAGAGCTGCAATATTGGTCCTGGAAATAGGAACCAGAATTTGCAGAAAATAACGCATAGGGCTTGCCCCATCAACCCGGGCTGCATCCGGGAGGTCTGCAGGTACAGTCAAGTAGAACTGCCGAAAAAGAAGTAGTCCTGTTGTGCTGGCAAAAAATGGTACCATAAGAGCATAGTAAGAATTTATCCAGTTGAAAGTTGCCATTAACTGATAAGTTGGAATAATTCGGACGGGGAGAGGAAGCATTTGGGTGATCATACACAGAGAGAATAGCAGACCCTGGCCGCGAAATTTAAAGTGGGTATAGGCAAAAGCAGCCAGCAATGCCAGGATAGTTTTCACTATTGCTACTACTGTCGAAATCAAGGTACTATTAAAAAATAACCGCCCTATATTAACTCGCTCCCAGGCTTCTTTAAGATTGTTCGTAAATTGGTCTCCAGGTATAAGTTTTGGTGGATACTGGTAGGACTCCTGTAAACTTAAAGTACTGGTAATTATAGCGAAAAACACCGGAAAAGCCAGGACTATAACCAATAAAATAAGTATTGCATGAATGAAAATTTCATTTCGAGTTTTTCTTGTCATAAAATATTACCTCACCGAAAATAAATAGCTTTTCTGGTAACTATTCTCAATTGAATAATTGCTACCGCAGAAATTACAAAAAATATTACAAATGATTGGGCTGATGCAAATCCGGTATTCAGGTAAATAAAACCATCACGATACAACTTATATACCAGAAGTTCTGTTGCGTTTCCAGGTCCGCCGTGTGTCATAATATCTATTAACCCAAAAACCTGGAAGAAAGCATAAAGCATATTAACAAATAATAAAAAGCTGGTGGTGGGGGAAAGCATGGGAAAAGTTATCCGCCAAAAAGCTTTCCAGGGGCTTGCACCATCTATCTGGGCGGCTTCCAATAATTCACCTGGAACATTTTGCAATCCTGCCAGAAAAAAAATAATATTATAACCCAACATCTTCCATGTAG
>CAZWFH010000375.1:0-1955 GCA_964632105.1 uncultured Atribacterota bacterium | reverse complement strand
TTTTTTGGTAAAATTTATGATAACTATTTTCGACGAAGGAGAAAAGACAACTTAATCAACAACATTGGGAATATTATTCCCTGCTTTTCTCAGAAGCACAGATAGAACTCTCGGATATGAAGGTAGAGCTGGGGAAAATTGAATAGAGATAAATATTTTCATATTTTACGGCCTATGATTTTATTCCCATCGGAATGTCTTCGCCGCTATTAATGCACTAACAAGCAATATCCCTGCTAATATTATTACCTCTTTAAGATGCTCTACCCATAACTCACCAAACCAAATACCTTGTAATAACTGTACCATATAGGTCATTGGAAGGAGTCTGCTTATTTGAAGAACAGTTTCCGGCATCATCTGCAAAGGAAAAGTAGCCCCTGATAAAAACATCATCGGGAAAAAGATTATCGTTCCCATAATACTAGCAGTACGCCCTGTGGGTGCTATACTGGCTATCATAAAGCCCAGGGAAAGAAAGCTTATTGTACTTAGAGTAAAGGCAATAAAAAAATTCAACACATTACCATCAAAACGGAGATTATAAAATATTTTTCCAGCCCCTATTAGTAACAATGCACCCAGCATTGTTACTACAAAATACATTGTTATCCACCCGGTTAAAATAGTTTGTGGTTGTATTGGTGTTGCTCGTAAGCGTTTCAAAATACCTTTTTCGCGTTCATTAGCCACTGATAACGGGATATTCATAAATCCAGTAATGCAGATTATAATACTGATATAAGCTGGCACCGAAACATCTACTGAACCACGTCCACCAAAGAATGGGGTTGGCTGATTACCATAGATACTGCCAAATACAAATAATAGAATTAAGGGAAAAATCAGAGTAAAAAATAAAGCCTCTGGCTCTCTCTGAAAAAGTTTAAACTCAATTAATAAATATTTCTTAAAACCACGCATAATTTTATCCTCCCAATCAATCTCGTATCTCGTGTCCGGTCAAGGTCAGGAAAACATCATCTAAAGTCGGCTGTTCAGTCCGTAAATCATGAAAGTGCACTCCATCAACAGTAAGCATATTAACTACTTCGCCAACCAATTTCTCACCTTGACCATATACGATAACCCGCTCATTGCTACATTCTACACGGCTTACTCTCTTTAATTTCTTAAGATGGTCTATTTCAAATGGCTCCTTCACCGAGAATATTATTCTACTGTCCACCCCCAGACTTCGAATTAGGCTCTCAGGGGTATCCAAAGCTATGATATTTCCTCGATCCATAATTGCTACTCGGTTGCACAGCTGCTCTGCCTCCTCCATATAATGAGTAGTCAAAAAAACTGTTTTACCCTGGTTGCGGATATCTTGCACTAATTTCCACATCATCCGGCGAGCCTGAGGATCCAATCCTGTAGTAAGCTCATCCAGAAAAATTAATCCTGGGTCATTGACCAAAGCTAGAATAATATAGAGTCGCTGTTTCTGTCCGCCGGATAATTTATTAATATAGCTATTACGTTTATCTTCCAGCCCTAATGTTTCTAAAAGGGAATTCCAGTCAATCGAGTGGTGGTAAAACGAGGCAAATAAATCCAGTGCCTCCCACACTCGAATACGGTCATAAAGTGTTGCTTCCTGGAGTTGTATACCAATCCGTTCACGCAGGGTATAGCCATCATTTCGAGGATTTAAGCCCAATACGGATATTTTACCGCTATCTGGATTTCGCAGGCTTTCAAGACATTCAATGGTGGTTGTCTTGCCCGCACCATTTGGTCCGACCATCCCAAAGATTTCCCCTTCTTGCACTTTAAATGAGATATCATTCACTGCTACGACCTTACCATAGACTTTACGCAGGTGCTCAACTTTGATTACTGGCATAATTTACCACCTCCAAATTTTTTATATCTTTGCTTGGCCTTACTATTTTAAAAATAACCTAAGCATAGGAATGACTAATACTTTGTGTAAAAAGAAATTATTG
>CAZWFH010000374.1:0-1957 GCA_964632105.1 uncultured Atribacterota bacterium | reverse complement strand
AGGAGATACCGCAAGGCAATTATTTAAAGAAGAATATGGTGAGAATTTTATAAATATTGGTGTGGGAAGAGTAGTAACTATGAATGATTTAAAATAAAATTACTTTAAGGTTGGAAGAACATGGAAATCGATATTAAAGAATGGTTAAACGGGGAAGGTGAGGTCTTCCTAAAAGATATTGGTATTAAAAAAGGTGATGTCGTCTTGGATTTTGGTTGTGGTACTGGCTATTACACCATTCCAGCGGTAAAAATGGTGAAAAAGGAAGGCAAAGTATACGCTATGGACAAAAATATAGAATCTATGCATAAGTTGATGAAAATAGCGAAGGCCAAAGGTCTAAAAAATATAATATCCCTACATACTAAATTAGAAGAGTCAAAAATTAATTTAGAGTCTAAATCCGTTGATGTAGTTTTGCTTTATGATGTTTTACATTATGTGAAAACCTGGGAAAGAAAAAGGATATATGAAGAGACATATAGGATTTTAAAGGAAGATGGGCTTCTTTCAGTTTATCCAAAACATCACAAATCTGATGGACCTTTAGGGAATCTGTCAGATATGGAATTAGATGATGTTATAGAGGAGATAAACAGCTCGCATTTTTATTTGCAGAAGAAATTTTATAAAAAACTTTTACATGATGAGAATTATAATATGGGGTATATTTTAAATTTTAGAAAAAAAGTAGTAAGCGAAGTAAGTTACAAATAAGTGTCTCCACATTTGATATATTGTATTAATTTCCAGATTTAACAATTGATTAATTTTTGTGTGGTCATGAATTGCCGGAGGGATTTGTATTTAGTGTTTTGCTTATACTGATTAACGTTTTAGTTTTAAATTTTAAGTTATAGTTTATAATTTTAGTTTTATCTTTTTTCTCTTTAAGCAATAAATGATACACAATAAGTAATACGAAATTACAAAATTAGAAAACAAAATTAGAAAAAATTTGACAAAATATTTTATATAGTGTAATATGTTAATGGAAACCATTATCAATAAGGAAGTATTAATATGCAAGGAAGATGGGGCAAAGGACCAGCAAAGTGGTGGCGTGGTGAATTTAGAGGCTACGGTTATAGAATGACAGTCCCACGACAAATTATTTTGCAAGTTTTAGATGAATCCAAAGAGCACCTTAGTGCAGAAGATATATATTTAAAAGTACATAATACTTATTCGGCTATTGGTCTTACTACTGTTTACCGAACCTTAGATTTGTTAGTAAATATGGGTTTTGTATTTAGATTTGATTTTGGTGATGGGCGAGCGAGGTACGAATTATCTAATGGTCCGGAGGAGGCAATTTACCATCACCATTTAATATGTACAAAATGCGGTCGAATAATAGATTATACAGATTTTACAAATGATGAGTTAGAATTGCTTAAGAAGATAGAAAAAGAATTTTCTAAAAAATATAATTTTGAAATTAAAAATCATACAGTTCAATTTTATGGGATATGTGATAAATGTTCCGGTAAAAAAGAATGAGTATATTTTTTTGATATATTTTAACAAAAATGATTATCATTATAAATAAAATGTTCGAAAAAAACAAAAATAGAAAGGAGATGAGAAGTATGCCAAGAGGAGATGGAACTGGTCCTGGAGGTTTAGGTCCAATGACTGGAAGAGCAGCCGGATACTGTGCCGGTTATTCTGTACCAGGATTTATGAACCCTTATGGGGGGAGATTGGGATTAGGCAGAGGTTACGGCAGAGGATTAGGCAGAGGTTACGGCAGAGGATTAGGCAGAGGTTATACGCCTGGGTATGTTAATCCTATGCCATACAATGCCCCAATATATGGCGGAGGTTATTATCAACCACCTGTAGATCCTAAACAAGAAATAGGAATGTTAAACGAAGACGCAAAAGCTTTAAAAGGACAACTTGAAGAAATTAACAAACGCCTCTCTGAATTAAAAGAAACTGAAAAGAAATA
>CAZWFH010000373.1:0-1959 GCA_964632105.1 uncultured Atribacterota bacterium | reverse complement strand
CTATTCAGATTAGCAAGAAAGATGGAATGCAAAGTTTAGATCAATCATTAAAAGACTTAGTTATGGAAGATAAAATTAGCCGTGAAGATGCCCTAAAAATGGCTATTGATAAAAAAGCATTTATGGAACATCATTATAATTATTAAAATATAAGGTTATATAAGGTTATAAGGGGTCAGTATAAGGGGTCAGGTCTCCACATTTGACATAACTCTTTAACTACATTATTTCGGAGTTTGGTATGTCAAATGTTGAGACCTGACCCCTTAAGTAAGTAAATAGAAAAAAGGAGAGGAAAATATTGTATATTAAAGTTCCCAAAGGGACACAAGATATTTTACCCGAAGATATTTCGAAATGGTATTATATCGAAGATATGATAAAAGAGATTCTAAATAAATATGGATATAAGGAAATAAGAACACCGTTTTTTGAATACACTGATCTTTTTGTCCGGGGAATAGGTGAATCTACTGATATAGTAACTAAAGAAATGTTTACTTTTCCCGATAGAAAAGGTAGAAGCCTTACTTTACGGCCTGAAGGAACCGCACCAGTGATTAGGGCATATTTAGAAAATAATATGGATAGAATTTCTAAAGTAATAAAATTATTTTATCTTGGTCCAATGTTCAGATGTGAAAAACCGCAGGCAGGCAGATTTCGGCAGTTTAATCAATTCGGAATCGAAGTTATTGGTACTAAATCTCCTTCCGCAGATGCCGAAGTTATCCTTACTGTTTTAGATGTTTATAAAAAACTGGGTTTGAAAAATCTTGAAATTTTAATAAATAGTGTGGGCTGTAAAAAATGTAGAGCTAATTATATCCAAAAATTAAAAAAATATCTAAAGGATAAAAAAGATTTTCTATGCTCCGAATGTAAGGAGAGGTATATTAAAAATCCTTTAAGAGTTTTGGATTGCAAAAAAGATAGCTGTAAAAAAATTATAGAATCAGCTCCGGTGATTATTGAAAATCTTTGTCAGGAATGCGAATTACATTTTTCTGAAGTTAAATCATATCTTAATGATCAAAAAATTGTATTTCATGAAGACCCAAGATTAGTAAGAGGTTTAGATTATTATACTAAAACCGCTTTTGAAATTATTTCAAGAGGATTAGGGGCTCAAAATGCTATAGGCGGAGGCGGTAGATATGATGATTTAGTTGAAGAGTTAGGAGGAAAACCAACTCCAGCAGTAGGATTTGCCGCAGGAATAGAGAGAATGATTATTGCTATAGATCAACAAAAGGTCAAATGGCCCGTGGAAAAGGGATTAGATATATTTGTAGCTAAGGTTAATGAAAAGAATAAAGATACAGCTTTTAGATTATTGCAAAAAATAAGAAATACCGGCTTATCTGCTGATATGGATTATTCCGAAGGAAGCTTAAAATCACAAATGAGGATAGCCAATAAAGCGGGAGTACGATATACAGTAATAGTTGGTGAAGAAGAATTATCTAAAAATATGGTAATTCTTCGCAATATGCAAACCAAAGAACAAAAGGAAATTAAAATAGATAATATAATCAATGAAGTATCCTCATAACCCTTAAAGAAATTACGGTGGAAGAGGGGTCACGGTGGAAGAGGGGTCAGGTCTCAACATTTGACATAACTTTTTGCCTACATTATTTAGGAGTAAGTTATGTCAAATGTTGAGACCTGACCCCATAAACATATATATAGGGAGGCAGTATATATGGAAATTATTAGAATAAGCGATATTAGAAATTATGAAGGAAAAGAAGTAGAAATCAGAGGATGGCTTTACAATATACGCTCAAGCGGAAGGATAAAATTTTTAATTATAAGAGATGGAACAGGTTTTATTCAGGGTACTCTCATTAAAAACGAAATGGATGAAAAAATTTTTGATAAAGCCGACAATATTAATTACGAATCATCGATCAAAATATCAGGGGTAGTTAAAGAAGAAAAGAGAGTTCCTTT
>CAZWFH010000372.1:0-1960 GCA_964632105.1 uncultured Atribacterota bacterium | reverse complement strand
TAATACTTCAGAATCTACCCTGTGGCAAGCCACAGGGAATTCTCAAGTTAAAAAATCAAATTAACCATTAATGTTTTATAATTTCTGACATCGGGAACAGAAAAATGAACTTCTACCTTCTATCTTTATAACCTCTATAGTAGTTCCACATTTTATACAAGGTTCTCCTTTTCGGGCATAAACCTGTAATTTTTTTGCAAATTTTCCTTTGTCACCATCTGTGTCTCGATAAGCATCGTCAGCTACCGTACTTCCCCGAAGTTCGACTGCTTCACTTAACACCAGCTTAATCTGCTGATACAAATTTCTAACTTCTTTTTTATTGAGAGAAGAAATCAATCGTAAAGGATGAATATTCGATCTATACAGCACTTCATTAGCATAAATATTACCTAATCCAGTGATAAATTTCTGATTCATTAAAAATGGTTTTATCTTACCCTTTTTCTTTTTATTTAATACCTGAATAAAAACTTCTTCTGTGAAATAATCCTCTAAAGGTTCAACCCCTAATTTAGTTATACTTTCTACTTCGTCAATGTTGGAAACTAAAAATATTTTTCCGAATCTTCTAACATCATTAAAAACTAATTGGGTATCATCTGTAAAAGTAAAAATAAGATGGTTATGCTTGGGGTTAATTTCTTTCTCTGTAATTTTATTATTATAAGGATAGATTAACAGTCCGGTCATCCCCAGATGAACTATCAATTTATCTTTTGAATCTAGATAAATAATAATATATTTCCCGCGACGGTCTACCTCTTTAATCTTTTTT
Source organism: uncultured Atribacterota bacterium (assembly GCA_964632105.1). GTDB lineage: Bacteria > Atribacterota > Phoenicimicrobiia > Phoenicimicrobiales > Phoenicimicrobiaceae > Sediminicultor. The sequence continues at coordinate 1,182 of CAZWFH010000372.1, read as the reverse complement.
CCTTTTATTTTAGTAATAAACTCTCCTAAAGAGGGTTTTTTTACTATTTTATCAACATTTATTACTACATCTTTTATCTGTTTATTCTTAATTTTTTCCTGAAGACCTCTCCTGATAGTTTCTACTTCTGGTAATTCAGGCATTGTTTTCACCTCGTTGTAAAATAGTATCTCATCGTTCGTATCTCGTATCTCGTTAATTATTATATTTATCTCTTATTACTCTTTTTATCTCCGTCAGATTATTAACAACAAAATTTCCCTTTTTTGTATTACTACGGTCTAAATAGATAGCATTCATTCCGGCTTTACTGGCAGCTAAATAATCAAATTCCCAATGATCGCCTATGTGTAATATTTGTTTAGGATGTACATTTAGGGCTTTGGATATCTTTGAATATATCTCAGAATTTTTCAATTCTTTAAAATCGGATAAAGCAGAAAAGCTAAATTTAAAATATTTTTCCAGCTTTTTCATTTTGGGAATTAAAAATTCACGAGGCATTGCAGTAATAACAATAAGGATAAAATTCTTCTTTAATTCTTCTAAAAGGGGGATTATTTCAGGAAATATCTTAACTTGAGATTCATATTTTTCCAAAATTTTTTTAGGAGAAACTTTTAATCCAAAATAAGTGACCCAATAATTAATATCATACCAATTTAAATTATGCTCACCAAGTTTAGTGTATTCTTCATATACATATTTTAAGCTTCTCTCGAAACTAATCTTCTTTTTTTTAGCTACCAGTTCAGGTATTTCTTTAAACCAAATTAAGTCATTATATTCTAAATCTACTAAAGTACCGTCAACGTCAAATGAAATAATTTTCAATTCTTTTTTTTCTATCATTACATCATTACTTTTCTTTTTTTCTTTTATTTCTTAATAATGATCAATTCTCCAATTGGCCATTGGCCAATTGGCCGATTTACCGATTAATAAGTCGTTAGTGAATAGTGAATAGTCGTTAGTATAAATTCAGGTTTTCAGTTACCGGTTTTTGGTTTACAGTTTAAAAAGATACAAGATATAAAACTGGTTTTTAGTTAGGGGAGACATCTGTCCTACATTGTATCTTATATCTTATAACCGGTAAACTGGCTAACTATTCTATCCGCTCTACGCTGTATTTTACATTATACAATAAAAGTAAGTAAAAATAAAAAATCCCGGCAGCGT
>CAZWFH010000371.1:0-1963 GCA_964632105.1 uncultured Atribacterota bacterium | reverse complement strand
ATAAGTAGCTGTAGATTCGCGATTTTCACCTTTTAGTCTATAGGTTTCAGCCAGATGAAATAGGGAATAATCAGTCAAAATTGGGTCATCTATTACTAAATTTTTATATATTTCTATTGCCATATTCCAATCTTCAATTTTTCTATAACAATCCCCCAATAAATACTGAGATTTAATATAAAGGGGTAAATTCAGGGTGGAATATTCTACTTTTAACAATTCGAAAATTGCCTGCTGATAATCACTCTGTTGATAAAATTCTAATCCCATTTTATAGTTTTCTAAATCTACTTTTAGCTCGATAGTCAAAGGGTGTTCTTCTACTAATTTAAAAAGCTTTAATATCTTTAGCTGCTGGGCTTCAAGTTCAGTCAATTCATTATTGCCGGCCAAAGCAATATCTGCTCCGAATAAGATGATAGCCAAAATCATTATCAAAAAAAATATCATTGCAGTTTTTATTTTATCCATTCTTACATCCTCGAAGGTATTATAGACCCCGTATTTATATTATATCAAGAGCAAACTTTATAGCCTTATTTACCTGATCAATTTTTTCTGAAGCAAGGTAAGTTATTCTTTCTGTAAGTAGCTCTTTTCTTATAGTAATTATCGTATCAAGATTTATTACACAGTTTTTGGGTAAACCATCTTCTTTGCCGAGATTAACTTCTACAGGTATATTACGTATTATGGAAGTAACTTCGGCAATAGTAACAGCATTACGTACAGAATAAGCCTCGTCCCTGGAAAGTAAAACTACTGGTCTTTTACCTATAGGACTTGGTAAATTTGCCCACCAAATTTCCCCTTTCTGCATATTAAAACTCCTTATCTAATATTTCAAACTGAACTTGTTCAAGTTGAGCTATATAATTTGTTTTCTCTGGAATTCTTTTGTAACCTTCAATATATTTTTTTATCTTTAATTTTTCATCTTCTTTAGTGAAAAAGAGTTTAACCATTTCTTCTACTGCTGCACTTCTGCTGATACCCTTTTTCTTTTTTTCTTCTTCTATTCTTTCATACTCTTCATGTGGAATAGTAACTGTCAATCTTATTTTTGACATATTTACCCCCTATATATTACTATAATCATACAATTATTATACTTTAATTATACTAATATAAAAATCTTTGTCAAATATTTTTTGGCATTATGGGGTCCATTATGGGGTCTATAATTAAAAAAACATTCTGTAACTATAGAATAATCTGAAAGGTGAGGATAGTCAAATAACTTTCTTTATGCAAGAATAAACTATATGGCCAGAGGAGCATTTGTGGCTTCCGGGGTCTGTCAAAAGACTAGTTCTTTGTGACTCGACCTGAACTGCCGGATGTTCCTCTGCCTCTTGTCTAGTCCAATGGGAAGATGCCTATAAAAAGTGGCTATTATAGACGGGATAACAGATAGAGGCAAGGCCATAAACCCATAAGGAGGAAAGAAAGATGAAAAGACTATCCGGAGGAATCGATGTGGGGAGTGAATCCCATCACATTACCATCTTGGATGAGGAAGATAATTTTCTTTACAATCAGAAGATATCTCATCAACTTAGTGAATTTGCTGAAAGTATAAAGCTATTTAGAAAGATAGAAAAAAAAGAAGGAGGAAAGCTATCCTTCGCCTTAGAGGGAAAGAACGGCTATAGTGCTCCACTTGACCGGATACTACTTGATCAAGGATTTACCCTCTACAATGTCGATAACTTCAAATTAAAAAGGTTTAGAGAGGCCTTTGCCGGTGAATGGAGAGATGATGAAAGAGATGCTCTGATGCTCTCTAAGATGTTGAAATTAAAAGAGCATATAAATAGCCCAAGAGAGAAGGTATTTATTAAAATAGAGAAACCTTCTCTTGTAACCGAAAGTCTTAAGCTCCTCTCCCGCCACCAGCAGACTCTAATTGATGAGAGGGTAAGACTTACTAACGGTTGTATGACAAATAAAAGTCTACCAC
>CAZWFH010000370.1:0-1964 GCA_964632105.1 uncultured Atribacterota bacterium | reverse complement strand
CGGTAAATGTTCAAGAGATGGTTTTTGGTAATATGGGAGAAGATTCAGGAACAGGTGTTGGATTTACCAGAAATCCTTCTACCGGAGTAAAAGAATACTACGGTGAATATCTTCTAAATGCCCAGGGAGAAGATGTAGTTGCAGGTATTAGAACACCTTTGCCTTTATCTAATCTTAAAAATGATTTACCGAAAGTCTATGAAGAACTTATTAAAATAGTTAAAATTTTAGAAAAACATTATAGAGATGTTCAAGATTATGAATTTACCATAGAAAAAGGGAAACTTTATTTATTACAGACCCGAACAGGGAAAAGAACTGCTCAAGCTGCTCTTAAAATTGCCGTAGATATGGTAGAAGAGGGAATAATAAATAAAGAGGAAGCTGTTTTAAGGATAGAGCCCAATCAATTAAATCAACTATTACATAGAAGAATAGATCCTAACGCCAAAAAAGAAGTAATTGCCAAAGGATTACCGGCTTCTCCGGGAGCTGCCTATGGTAAAGTGGTCTTTACTGCAGATGAAGCAGAAGAATCAGGAAAAGAAGGTGAAAGAGTAATATTGGTGAGGACGGAAACAACCCCTGATGATATCCATGGTATGGTTGAAGCACAGGGTGTTCTTACCAGCAGAGGCGGTATGACCAGTCATGCGGCAGTAGTTGCAAGAGGTATGGGAAAAGCTTGTGTAGCCGGATGTAGTGTCTTAAATATTGACATAAAAAAAGAAATAATTTCTGTTAACGATGTAATTATAAAAAAAGGTGATTTTATCACTATAGATGGAGGAACAGGAGAAGTATTTTTAGGGAAAGTTCCTACTATTGAGCCAAAAATGAGTAAGGAATTTGAAACTCTATTATCTTGGGCCGATAAAATAAAACGTTTAGGTGTATACGCTAATGCCGATACCCCGGAAGATGCACAAAAAGCCAGAGAATTGGGGGCAGAGGGTATAGGACTTACCAGAACAGAGCATATGTTTATGCAACAAGATCGCTTACCTATTGTACAAAAAATGATTATGGCCGATACCCTAAAAAGCAGAGCAGAGGCCTTAGAAAAATTACTGCCTGTGCAGAAGGGTGATTTCTTGGGCATTTTAAAAGCTATGGAAGGGCTACCGGTAATTATCAGACTTCTTGATCCACCGCTTCACGAGTTTTTACCGAACCTGGAAGATACTTTAATAGAAGTAACTACTTTAAAATTAAAAAATATAGATTCAGCAGAACTTGCCAAGAAGGAAAAGTTATTAGAAATAATTAAATCTTTGCACGAAATGAATCCTATGTTGGGACTTAGAGGATGCAGATTAGGCTTATTATATCCGGAAATATATGATATGCAGGTAGAAGCTATCATTGATGCCGCGATAGAATTAACTAAAAAGGGCATAAATGTAAAACCTGAAATAATGATTCCTCTGGTAAGTCATGTAAACGAATTTAGACCGATATGTAAAAGAACCAGAAAAATTGCCGATGAAAAGATTAAATCTGCAGGAGTAAAATTAGAGTATAAAGTGGGGACGATGATTGAGTTGCCCCGTGCTGCCTTGACTGCTGATAAGATAGCAGAAGATGCTGAATTCTTTTCTTACGGTACCAATGATTTAACTCAGACAACTTTTGGTATCAGTAGAGATGATGCTGAAGGAAAATTCTTATTAAAATATGTTGCTGATAAAATTTTAGAAGATAATCCTTTTGAGGTATTAGATCGCGAAGGAGTTGGAAAATTGGTTAAGCTGGGTACAAAGTTAGGAAGGGAAACCCGTCCTAACTTAGAGGTAGGTATTTGTGGAGAACATGGCGGGGAACCACAATCGGTAGAATTTTGCCATTCTGTGGGATTAAATTATGTTAGTTGTTCGCCTTTTAGAGTTCCTATTGCCCGATTGGCAGCTGCCCAAGCGGTATTAAAAGAAAAAAAATAGAGATACAAAAAAATTCGCCGATTC
>CAZWFH010000369.1:0-1964 GCA_964632105.1 uncultured Atribacterota bacterium | reverse complement strand
TTCATAATCTGTTTCGACGCAGATATATTCTATAGAAGTTGTTTGCAGTAAAGCAGTTTGAGGAAAGCAAAAAAGAAATAATATCGATACAATGAATATTACTTTAAAAAAATGCACCAGGGGACGGTTCTTTGTCATGTTTTTTATTTCCTGTAGGAGTCGAATTTATTCGACTGTTTTGTTTAATAATTCTAAGAGCGGGTTCGATAAATCGAACCCCTACATAATTATTCGTAATTCACTGAAAGGGCGTATGCAATACGCCCCTACTTTTTTCTCTCTTGTATTTTTTTAACCAACTAACAAGCAAGCGAAGTAATATATAACATGTGATAAATATCTGTTTTTATAATTTCAGAAATTTAATCTTATTACTGTATTTTACTCGATACTATCTTATTCTGGCTTCTGACTTCTGGCTCCTGAATTCTTTCTTCTATTTTCTTCACTAAATACTATATACTAATTCTCTTTAATTATCATCGGCACACTCTTGTAAGTATCTTCCGCTAAAAACTCTATCTTTTCTTCTCCATCTTTTTTAACAATTCGATAAGTTTTTATCTGATAACCCGGCACCCCTTCTTGAACAACTTTCTCCTGGCCAGCCTCCAACTTAGAATCTTTTTCTCTAATTATCTGATAGTCAATTACCTTTTTATCTTTGCTAATAATTTCTACTTCTGCTTTGCCCTCGTTCCCGCCAAAGATACTCACCTGTAATGTATCTCTAAAAACTTTCGAAAAAATTACTATCATATGATCCGAATTGTTTTTAAATCTTAGATCTTTAAATCCGTAAAATATAGCCGCATCCTGCCCCAGAGGAACGTATTTGGTTGCCTCTCCGTATACTGAATGATTATACCTCTCTACAATTGGTAGATTAGCCAAAAGAACCGCATTATATAAAGTGCTTGATACCTGACAGATGCCGCCTCCATAACCATTTACAAATATACCATTAGCAATAATAGTGCTTTCCTTATACCCATCTGCTTTTTCAGCAGGCCCTACATATTTATTAAAAGAAAATATTTCTTGTGGCTTTACTAATATACCGTTTATAACTTCAGAGGATAATTTTATATTATAAATAGTGTTTTCTTCTTTGTTTTCCAATGAGGTGTAATATGCCCCCAATCCCCTATTAATAGATAATTCTGTTAGAATATTTTGAGTAGTTATTTTGGGGTCAATAATAGTCACCGGCAGATCAAAAATATATTTTTCTTCATCTAAACTTTTTAATGACTCAGTAATTTCTTCATTGAATCTTTCTAAATCAAGCTTTACTCCTGTCCTGCTTTCAATAATTTTATTACCCTCTACATAAGCATCACTAGACATGCGGTTTACCAGAGAGCTTACCTTGTTTTGAAAATCCTCAAACTTCTGTAGACTGAATTGGATCTGGTAAAGTACTTCATATCCTTTTCTCCAGACTACAATTCTGTCTTTTATTCTCTTGAAAATATTTCCGGTGCGGGCAATAGCGTAAGTTTCCTCGACTACCCGATTTAAATCGATAAAAGCATCCAGCTCTTTATGGGGAATAAACTTTATTTCTTTATCTTCAAATACTAATATTCGTGGGGAATCAATCAACTTTGAAGTAATGGGTTGAAGAATCTCCCGGGCCTCTTCTCTATTTAACCCTTCTAATTCAACACCCAAAGCAGATACTCCGGGGAGTATTTTGTCTCTATTCCTATAAATATCTACGGCATCAACTAAACTCACCGCAACAATTATTATTAATAAAGATAACAATATTTTTCTTATCTTACCACTCTTTTTCTTCTTTGAATAATATCTCAATAAATTGCTCTCCTTATATTTTTATTATTTTATTATTTCTTACATATTTTCACTACGTTAGTATAAAATTTTCTTCACTCTATATTGGTGGAATAGTCAGAGGAAGAAAAGAATATTTATTTCTTTTATTTTCCTATCTTTTT
>CAZWFH010000368.1:0-1966 GCA_964632105.1 uncultured Atribacterota bacterium | reverse complement strand
TAACTAAAATATCTGTTTGTAAAGAATCCGGGCTTTTACCTACTGATTCTTGTCCCGAAATATTAACAGTAACTTTCATAAAGGGTACAGAACCTGTATCCTATTGCACAGTTCATCAAAAATATTTTGAAATTCCAAAAACAGAAGAATATCCAGAAATTAAGAAACCTTATTATGAGGAAATTGAAGAAATTAAGAAAAAAAACGAAGAAAAACCCACAGAAACTGAAGAAAAGGAAGAAACCCTTCAATCTTTAATAGAAAAACTTAGAGAAAAACATAAAAAACAAGATGAATGATTATTTCTTAAGATATGCAACTGTAACTCCAATCCCTCCTTCTTTTGTATCTCCAGTCCTGAATGATTTGATATAAGGAATTTTATCTAATATTTTTTTTACCTCGTCTCTCAAGATGCCTTTGCCTTTTCCATGAATTATGTACACCGGTGAAACTCCCAACAGATAAGCGTCATCTAAATATTTTTCTAACACAGGCCGTGCTTCTTCAATAGTTAATTGGCGAATAGAAATCTCATTTCTAAAAGTTTTTATTTTAGATAAAGAAAAACTATCCCTTCCGCTTAAACCTCTATCAAAACCATTCCCAATATGGCTATATTTTTCCGGTGCCTTATCGAGTTTATCTATTTTTTCTATATCGAAAATTGAGACTAGCATTCTCATACTATCAATTTGAACCTTGCATTTTTCACTTTTGATAGAAATAGAAACTATTATCCCTTTCTTGTTCAAACTCTTAACTAATATATGATCTCCTATTTCAATATTTTGATTTTTAATTAACTCTTTCTCCGGCTTTATCTTTACTATCTCATCTTTTATTTCCTTGCTAATTGCTTGCATTTGCTCTAACAAAGGACCTTTGGATTCTTTACTTAAAATCCTTTTCTTATTCAATCTCTCTATTATCTTTTCAGCTCTATTCTGAGTTTCCTTTAATATCTTTTCTGCTTCTCGATAAGTTTTTAGAATTATTTCTTTTTTATTCTCCTCAATTTTATTCAATTCTTTTTCTAATTTATCTCTAATTTCGATACTCTCTTCTTTAGCCGCTTCTGTCAGATTTTTTTCCTTCTCAATTAGTTTTCTGTCTTTTTCAATCTTTTCAATCAAATTATCTGCTTTAATTTTTTCCTGGGATAGAAAACTCTGAGCCTGAGAAACTACTTCCAGAGCTAAACCTAATTTTTGGGCAATTATAAAAGCGCAGCTCTTGCCGGGTAATCCGATAGAAATCTCAAATGTCGGCTTTAAGGTTTCTTCATCAAATTCAACGCGAGCATTACATACTCCTTTGGTTAAATATGCATAAGTTTTTAAAGAATCATGATGAGTGGTTGCTATTACTCTGGATTTCTCTTTACCTAAGAAATCTAAAACTGACATACCTAAAGCTGCCCCCTCTGTAGGATCTGTACCTGCACCTAATTCATCAAGTAATACAAGAGATTTAGAATCAGCCTCCCTTAAAATTTGAACTATATGCTTCATATGAGAAGAAAAGGTGCTTAAATTTTGTTCTATGCTCTGTTCGTCTCCTATATCACAGAATATCTTTTTAAAAATAGAAACCTCGCTCCCCTGGGCAGAGGGAATGTGTAATCCACATTGAGCCATAAGAGTAAGTATGCCCACGGTTTTCAAGGTAACCGTCTTACCTCCTGTATTGGGACCGGTAATTACTAAAATATTAAAAGCTTTTCCCAAATTTATATTAATGGGAACGACAGTACCCTGTAACAAGGGATGTCTTGCCTGAATAAGATTAATAAAGCCATCTTGGTTTATTTTTGGTTCTACTGCCTTCATTTTATCGGCTAATGCTGCTCGGGCATAAATAAAATCAATTTCGCCCAAACTTAAAACACTATCATTAATCTCTCGTGCTCTTTCTCCGATAAGTGAGGTTATTCTTTGCAGAATTTTTAATATCTCTTGTTCTT
>CAZWFH010000367.1:0-1970 GCA_964632105.1 uncultured Atribacterota bacterium | reverse complement strand
CGGTGGTGTGAGAGGACGGTAAATGAATTAATCATTTACCTCCTACTTGATTTTTAAAATATTTATTTAAAAAAGAAGGATTTTTAAATAGACTTGTAGTATAAAGAAAATAGTGTACTAAAAAATTGATTAATGCATTTTTATATAAGCAGAACATCTACAATAATATCATTATATGTACTAATTTCGAATAGTGTTTACACTTAGCTTAAGAGCAGCATTCTTTCTCTATCCCAAGAGACCCACTAAGTAACATTCTTATAGTTATACTAACCATTCAACCATCAGTTTTCTATAATTACTTAACCTAAAATTAAATATTGTATTCTGTATGAAGGTAACAGGAGAGACCTTTTCTTATTTGGAAAAGGAACCGAAGGGGCAAGATACTACAGGTATCTAGACTTTCAGGCAAAAGGACAGAGCAAGAATGGTAATATAATTATTTTTATTTTGTTCTTTTTTCTGTCTAAAACAATATACTTCAATTAATCGAAGGCTGACAAGGGTAAACTTCCCAATAAGGATAGGGAGTAAAGTTATGGATCTAAAGCACTTAAAGTACTTTAGACAGCCAGATTTCCTATGGAATTATCATAGCTTTAAGGTTTATATGGGAGGTGAGCATCATAAACAAATCAAACACTTAATAAGCCCTACTTGGTTTATTAGTCAAATAATCAAGTAACCAGACCATAAAATTAGAAATTAATTTCACTATAAATTAGGAGGTAAAAAATGTCAAAGAAAAGAAATCTTATCTTTCTCTGTCTGCTCATCCTGGGGGTTTTGCTGATAAACGGTTGTGGTGGGTTAGTAGTACCTTTAACCTACACCGTGACCTACAATGGTAATGGTAATACAAGTGGAGTAGTACCCATTGATGCTAACCTCTACGAACAGGGCGCGTTGGTGACGGTACTCGGCAAAGGAACCCTGGTTAAAACCGGCTACACCTTTGTCTGTTGGAACACAGCTGCAGATGGCAGTGGTACAGATCAAGCGGAAGGGTCTGCCTATATTATGGGTGCATCCGATGTAACACTCTTTGCCAAATGGACGCCGCTTTATGCCCTTCGCGATACCGGTCCTGCAGGGGGCTTGATTTTCTACGTTAAAGAAGGTGGTTACTCTGATGGTTGGATGTATCTGGAAGCCGCCCCCAGCGATCAGGGCACGGGGATACAATGGTACAATGGAAGCTATATGGTAACAGGTGCAATAGGTACCGCGATAGGTACCGGGCAGGCCAATACGACAGCCATAGTAACTATACAAGGGGCAGGAAGCTATGCAGCACAGGTATGCAATGACCTGACAGTAGGCGGCTATAACGAGTGGTTTTTACCCTCAAAAGATGAATTAAATCTGATGTATGAAAATCTGTACCTCGTAGTCGGTGGTTTTTTTACTGATCGCGTCTACTGGAGTTCGTCGGAGACCACTGATTACTACGCATGGTACCAGAGTTTCTACAGTGGTGGTCAGTACAACAACTGGCCTAAGTCCAATTCGGCCCGAGTCCGTGCTGTTCGGGCTTTTTAACTATTTATCCATTTAACCATTAAGGAGGGGGCAGGGGGCGAAAGCCCCCTGCCAGAGAATTTTTTGTGGTTCTTTACTACGGGCCTGCCAGCCTTCAATTAATGCGAAATGGGAGCAAAGAAAATCAAAAGGCAGGACTTCTTAATTGAGGCTTCTACCTTTTTTATTATTTTTTAATTCCTAACAGACACTTATTGCTTCTTCTAACTTTTGATGCACCTTTTTGGTTTCATCACTCATACAAAAAGTTCGAAAATCGTCTAATATTTTTCACCTTTTAATCTTTAGATATTACCTCTAATATTGAAGAATTAACTGATTTAGTCTAATATTTTCAGTTGCAATATTTCCTTTAAAAGTTCCAAACCTGTCCAATAGGGGGAGCTTGCTAATTCCAGCCCTTTGGCCTTTGCTGAAGGGCTTTT
>CAZWFH010000366.1:0-1970 GCA_964632105.1 uncultured Atribacterota bacterium | reverse complement strand
ACTTTTAAACTTTAAATCATTAAAAAACAGTCCGGTTTTGATTTTTAAATGACAAATTAAATAAAAATATTGACTGAACATGATTTTTTAAGTATAATTACATGGTAATATTCCTCGGTAGCTCAACGGTGGAGCATCCGGCTGTTAACCGGAGGGTTGTAGGTTCGAATCCTACCCGGGGAGCCAGTTTTCATTTTGGCCACATTTGGCTATCATATAAAAGGGCGAACGCAAGGAAAATAAAAGCTTTCGTCCAGAAAGTAAAGGGTTCTGAAGTAACAAATTAATCAGAGCCCTTTTTTCGTTCACTTCAGAACTTTCAAATATTTCCAGTGCTTTATTCGCTAAATTAAGGATTTTAGGTGCGGTAATGTAGAAATCTTCATCTGCTTTGGTATGTTCTTCCATCTGAATTAAAATATCCCGTTGTTTTACTTTATATTCTTTTAACTTTTTTTGATAAAGTTCTTCTGAAATAAATCCATCAAGTTTATCATCATACATCCTACTGATACGATCTTCTAAAATATCATAATCTTTTTGTAGTTTCTTTAAATTTTCCTGATGGAATACGCTTTTATTTTCATGAATTCTTTTTAATTCTTTAGTCAGCCATTCCAGGACATTAACAGGAATCTGAATGCTTTTAAGGACATCATAAACGGGTTTTAATAATTCTTCTTCTCTAACATAAATTCTTTTTTTATGAACCTTATGGTAATCGGAACAACTGTAATAAATATATTTGCCTTTTTTGATTTCCGGAGTGACCATACAGCCGCATTCAGCGCATTTAATGATTGCTCGAAAGATAGCCGGTTTAGAAGCATACTGGAAGGGTTTTTTATGCCAGCTCTCTTTTACTTTTCGAGCTTTTTCAAAGAGATAGAGTGATATTAGAGGTTCATAATTATGTTGATAAAGATTGCCTTTCACTCTCATTTGTCCATAATAAAAGGGGTTTTTTAAGATCCAATCAATTTGACTCGTGGAAAGAGGTTTATGTGATTTACTATTATTGGTTAAGCCATTCTTTTTCATTTCTATTCCAATTACACTCATGGAATAATTTCCGGTGGCATACATTTCAAATATTTTCCTAACATAGTGAGCTCTTTCAGGGTCAGGAATAATTGTTTTATTTCCTTCTTCATCCTCAGTATTAATGTATCCGACGGGAGCTTTACCAATCCATTCTCCATTTCTTAATTTTTGCTCAATGCTTCGCTTAACATTATCGCTTAACTGAAGGACATAACTTCTTGCAAACATCACGCCCATATCCCAGCGAATTAGATCATTACTGTTAGAGTTTTGGTTTAGAATTAAATTTTCGCGGAAAAAATGAAGTTCCAGTTTTCCTGTTTTTCGGAAATCTTCCAGGATAACTGATTCACGAAAACTTCTCTGCAATCGGTCTACAGTGTCAGTGATCAGAGCGATTGATTCTTTGGATTGCTTTATCAGCGTAATGACTTTCTCGAATTCTTTCCGGGTATCCAGGCAGGATGATTCAGTAATCTGAAATGTTTTATAAACTGTTAACTGTTTCTTCCGGGCATACTCGCTAAGACGTCTTACTTGAGATGGGATAGAATAACCTTCTTCTTCTTGTTCCTTAGTGGAAACACGAGCCAAAATTATGGCTTTCATATAATCACCCCATTATAAAGATTTTATTTATTAATCATTATCTGAATTTTCTAATAATTTTTTGATGTGGTATCTCTGAATTTTGTTGGGTTTGGTTTTTCCGTTGAACCAGCGGTTTACGGTTGAGAAGTGGATATGTAGTAGGTCAGCCAATTTTCTTTGGCTGATTCGATTTTCAAACCGATAAATTTCTAATTTCTTCATTAAATCATCCATATACGCATTATATAGCAAAAAAGATTTATTTTCAAATTTTTTCATGGGTTTTATTTTCCTCCATTATTGTTACTAAAAAGTTATAATGATCATTCCATTTT
>CAZWFH010000365.1:0-1970 GCA_964632105.1 uncultured Atribacterota bacterium | reverse complement strand
ATTGTATTTCAGCTATCCCCTCGGTAATTTTTTTAATGAGAAGGATTAAAATAAGCAATACACAAGCACAAAAAATAAGCGGAGATTTGGTTTGCAAGGCTTCTTTAAACAGTTCTTTTAGATTAAACTTTCTTTTAATTCTCTCAAATTTTTGAATAATATCTTTTTTTAATTTGTTAAGCTCGGATATTTTTGCGGGAAGGTTTCTTTGGGAAAGATTGGAGACGGTGTATCCTTTTTTAGTAGGGAAGTAGGTTATAGTAGAACGGCCTAATTTACCCCATTTATAATTGTCTGATTCCGGGATTAAGTACTCTACTTCCAGGAGACCTTCCTTGCGGAGTAATTTTAACATATCATAAGCAGTCCATTTGCTTACTCCCAATTTTTGGGCGACTTCCGAATAATGGATAGGGGAAGCTTTTTGTTTGTATAAGTCGATTAAGACTTCTAAAAATTCTTTCTGTCTTGTGGTTATTTTCATAATAAGTATTCTCCCAAAAGACCCAAAAAGTAATTTAAAAAAAATTACAACTCTTGCAAATTCATTATATCACTTCAAAACAGTTTTGCAAATTTTTAATAATATTTTCTAAATATCCGAGTAAAAGATTTTGGTTTTATAAACAAAAAGTATTATAATTATATAGAAAAATTCTTTTTTCTCTTAAAAGAGAGAATAGAAAATAAGATATGAAAATTGTAAATAAAAGGAGAAAAGCTAAGATGAAAAAAGATAAAGAAACTTTAGAAAGTTCCGAAGCACAGGATGAATTAAAAGAGCTGGATAATCTGGAAGATTCATTAGAAGACGAAGATTTGAAAAAATTAGATAAAGAGTCAATCTAAATGAGGTAGGACAGGCGTCTCGCCTGTCTATGATTTAATTTAAAGAATTCGTTGTTAAAAAATTAAAGGAGGGCATAGTATGATATTAGAGGCAATTAAAAAAAGACAGAGTGTGCGCAGTTATCAGGACAAAGAAATTTCCGAAGAAATACTTCAACAAATTTTAGAATCAGGAAGATTAGCGCCTTCGGCTAAAAATGGACAACCATGGAAGTTTATAGTAGTAAGAGATGAAGGTTTAAGGAAAAAATTAGTTCCTGCTTGCAAAAATCAGGAATTTGTAGGAGAAGCGTCAGTAGTAATTGTAGGTTGCGCTACAAATTCTAATTATAAAATGGGTAATGGTGAATTTAGTTATCCTATTGATTTAGCTATTGCCTTGGACCATATGAGTTTACAGGCAGCCTCTTTAGGATTAGGTACTTGTTGGATAGGGGCGTTTTATCAAGATCAAGTTAAAAAAGTTTTAGATATACCAGAAGAAGTGCGAGTTGTAGCCTTGATGTCAGTAGGATATTCTAAAGAATTAGGTTTAGAAAGAGGGAGAAAACCTTTATCAGAAATTGTTTGCTATGATAAGTATGCTTTATAAACTTTGTCAGGGGACGGTTTTTGGCAAACTTTTTTTAAGGATACCAAAGGAGTAACCATGAAAAGAGCAGACACAAGGTCTGCCCCTACATAATTTCATTTTTTTATTGAAATAAAAGATTTAACCCTACTTCTTTATTGAATACTCTTTCTATTTCTCCCTCTATTTCTTCAACAATAATTTCTCCTGTACCACTAATTATAGCAGAGCTTAGATGTCCCCCAAAGGCTTGTTGATTCTTATCAGCTAAAGTAATGTGTAAGTGAAGGTAAACTTCTTTATTCATAGTAGAAATATTTCCAGATAAATTAGTAATTTCGTAGTCTCCAATTAATTTTTGAGAATGATACTCTTTGGCTTTGGTGTCGAAAAGTCCAATAGTTACTTTATCTGCAGCACCAATTCCACTAATTGAACCTAATTTTATTTTATTATCTTCACATATATTTTTTATGGTTTGGATAACTTCTTCTCCTTTATCGATTCTTACTATCCATTTGTTTCCAAATTTTTTAAATTTCATATTTTA
>CAZWFH010000364.1:0-1974 GCA_964632105.1 uncultured Atribacterota bacterium | reverse complement strand
ACAGGTCCGCTACCCATGATTAGCATCTTATCCCCCTTTACAACATTTCCGCGATAGTTGACCTGTACACCAACGGAATAAGGTTCCACAAGGCAGGCAAACCTTGCGTCTACTTTTGACGTATCGAGGGGGTAGACAAACTTCGCGGGAGCAGCAACATACTCCGCAAAACCTCCGTCGCGGTGCACTCCCATCACCTCCAGTGTAGCACACACATTATGGCGACCTATCCTGCAGGCATAGCAATGACCACATGCCCGCACCGGGTCCACTGCCACGATATCATTCAACTTCATGGATGTTACGTCTTTGCCCGTCTTTACCACTTTGCCACCAATTTCATGACCGATAAGACGCGGATATGTAGCCAATGAGTTTGTCCCGTTGTATATGGCGATATCTGAACCGCATATGCCTCCACTTATGACTTTTATTAGAACCTCATCATCTTTGATCCTAGGCATGTTCACATCTGTTATACGCATTTCAAATGGTTTATCAACTACTATCGCTTTCATTTTACATTTGCTTCCTTCCCTTATTGTATATAAATATATTTTATCACTGTCTTTTAGTCAAAATCATGTATTTCAAGTTCACTGTATTATATTTTTATAATCGGGATTTAAAATATTGGAGGGCTCTTTGCCTGCAAAGAAATTACTTACTGTATCTATGGCCATTTTATATATCCGCCACAGCGATTCGTAAGTCTGGCTGGAAACATGGGGCGTAAGCACAATATTATCAAGCCCAATAAGCGGCGAACTCAGCTCAAGCGGCTCATGGGCAAATACATCAAGAGCTGCCCCGGCAATCTTTTTTTGCACAAGCGCCTCATAAAGTGCCTGTTCATTGATTATATTTCCGCGGGATGTATTAATAATGATGGCCGTTTCCTTCATGCGCATAAACATCTTAGCGTCTACGAGATCGTGTGTCTCCTTGGTGTAAGGAAGATGTAGTGTTATTATATCCGCTGTTTCAAATACCTCGTCAATACTAGTCAGCCGGACATTCAACTCGCCAGCGCGCTGAGTATTCGGATAAGGGTCATATGCGATGATCTCACAACCGAAACCTGCTATAAAACGAGCGACCATCTGGCCTATGGCTCCAAAGCCTACGATGCCTAATACACTGCCTGCGGTTTCGTGCGAAACGTTTTTCGCCCAGTTGCCCAAAGTCACACACGCCTGATTTTCATTGAGCCGGCGATTGAGCGCCAGTATCAGCGTTATGGTCATCTCAGCCACCCCTTTGGTATTTGCACCCGGTGTGCGTGCAATGGCAATGCCCCTTTTTGAAGCAGCAGCAAGATCCACAGCTTCATATCCGACGCCGAAACGTACCATTATCTTTGTAGAGCCATATATCTTGGAGAAAATACTGTCGTCATATGGCTCAATATCGATAATCGCAGCATCTGAATGCTGCATGGCCGAAATGACACTTTCCTTATTATATGGTTTTTGAGGAATCCACTCATATTGTAGACCGAGCGAGTTAGCATATTTTGCAGCCTTTTCGTTTAGGTAACCGAACGCAAGCCCGCGTTCACCAAAAAATGAAACGACCTTATACAATTTTAATTCCACCTATCCTATTTGTTCTACTTTTTTATTCTAACACATATAATTAATTATATGCAAATATATTTAAAAAAAGATTTAAAATAATTATAAATAAACTTGATTTAATATTTAATATCGTATATTATACAAAGAGTAAATAGTATTTAATGTGGCTGTTCTTTTATATTTTTATTATATAAACATATTTTCATGCAGTAACTATATTTATTTTTATTAGAGGTTGGTTATGGTCAATTATAAAGATATGTTTTCGCTCAAGAATAAAACTGCTCTTATTGTAGGTGGTGCTGGAGGGCTGGGTAAACCTATTGCATCTGCACTTGTACAGAACGGTGCAGATATTGCCATTGCCGATCTTCGTTCCGAGCAAGCGGGTGAT
>CAZWFH010000363.1:0-1986 GCA_964632105.1 uncultured Atribacterota bacterium | reverse complement strand
CACTACCTGTGAAGTTGATCCTTCAGGTTCACGATGAGCTTGTTTTTGAATTACCCGCCGCGGAGGTTGAAAGACATGCACGTTGGATTGAGAAGGAAATGGCCGGCGCTATTAAGCTTGATGTCTCGCTAAAAGTCGATATCACCCACGGACCAACCTGGTTAAGCGATCAATCGTAGGGCAGCTTCAAGTCGCCTATTGTTTCTCGCCTTTCTCCTTGGGCGGCAGATATCGGCTCAAAACCCCCGTCTCATCCGCAAGCAATAGAGATCCCCAACGAAATTTTTTTTGCAATACCCTAAACAAGTCATCAGCCCATTTCTCGTAATACTTCATTTTTGGATAGCCATATCGCCACTTGCTAAAAGTCACGTCATAGTAAATGATGCTGAGAAAGCGTCTAAAAGCCTTCGCAAGTTCTTCCTTGTCACTTCCGTATGCCAGGAGCGCTGATTCACGTAAGAATCCGGAAGATTGAGAGCCCATTATACTAAAGAAAATTCCAATCTTCGCTACCATATACTTGTTCTTAATTGTCAATGTTGAAGAGATATTCCCTCTTCGTAAAGTGAGCTCAGTACCTTTCGGAAATCTCAATTCCAACTTTGCTTCAGGAAAGTTTCCTTTGATTCCGTAGAATATATTATTCCTGAAGTCACCGTCGATTGTCTCGAGTGGTCTTGGTTTATCCGCTATATTTTTATGGGGCCAACCGAGCCACTTTGGGATTTCCTTTCTGTACATCGCTAAATCAACTTCGGGAGTAGTGAAGTGGTTGGCCATATAGTACACAAGCAAATACTCAGTTAAATTCAAAAAACATTTGGTCGCAAACGCAAAATTTTGAGATCCTGACGTTTTGGTTAATCCTTCAATGTTTTTAGCATTCACAGGATTCATTTCTTTGAACCTCTTGAATATCCACCTTGCATCATTGTAACAACCCAGCGTAGTTGTGTCGGGGAATCTTAAACCGTAAGGTAGTTCTTTTTTTCTCGGGCTTAGTAAGTACATCACTGGGATTTCTCTTCTTATGCTCTTCGGAATATTTGACAAATACACGAGAATCGCAATCAATACTGTCAAACAGGCTAAAACAATAGTGAGAAGAATCACAGAACTTATTACAGTGCTCTTTTCGAAAAGACTGTTGATTAGCTTTGGCATAATCCCTATGAACAAGCCTATGGCAATAGAGCCTAAGATTATCTCCCACACATAGCGATTCTTACGATTCAGATATATGTACCCAATAGCGCAGACGAAAACTGCCACAGTCAATATAGCCAGTACTATCATAGCTCTTGGCATTCTGAAACTCTCCAACAGTGGTATTTGAATCCACGCGTGCAATTATGCTGCGCTGCATAGAGCAAGTACTATTATAATGTGCATTATAGTGGTTTTCATAACGACGACCCTCCTAATAGGTTCGAGACTTCCCTCCTTGTGCAATTAAAAGTATTGAGCAAAACTCGCTAATAATTAACGCTTTAATCTTCTGGATCACTTGTCCAAAAGACAGATTTACTCTTCCTTGATTCGACAGCATTTTACAAAATTCAATCCAGACGGCAAGTGTTTTTTGTGTATAAACTTCCATCGGAGAGAACCTTTTGGCTGTATGTTGGCTATGAGCGATGTGTATAGCTAATTCTCCTCGTATCTGGTAACAGCATGACCATCGACTCAATACATTAATATATTGATGCTGCGTACAGGTTTTTTAAAATGTTGTTTTTTATATTGATCCCCCAATATATGTATTTCAGGGTTGTTTAACCTACCATTGTTCTAACAGTTTCTTACTGAAGCGTTGACGTAAGACGTGCAAGCCAATAGAATAGCCGCTCCGTGATTGGTGAATAGTCAATTAACCAGTCTCTTAGAGACCAGTTACCATTTAACCAATTGCCACAATCGAGATTCATGTATGGCGAAGATTAACGAGAATTTTTTGAAACTACAGGCTGGTTATCTTTTTCC
>CAZWFH010000362.1:0-1987 GCA_964632105.1 uncultured Atribacterota bacterium | reverse complement strand
TTCCTCTGGCCATATATTCTATTTTTGCATAAAGAAAGTTATTTGACTATCCTCATCTTTCAGATTATTCTATAGTTATAAAATACTTTTTTTAATTATAGACCCCATATTTGTTTCATATTTGTTTCCTGGCTTTTATTTTGTAAAAAATAAAAAATTTCTATCCCTTCACTGACCCGGCTAAAATACCTTTTACAAAATAACGCTGCAATCCTAAAAAGAGAACCAAGGGAAGAGCCATAGAGACAAAGGCTGCAGCAGTAAGTAATTCCCAACCTTGGCCATAAGAACCGACCAAGGCATTTATTCGAACAGTTAGAGGGGCTACGTCTGGTGTCCCCCCAAGATAAAGTAAGGCTATTAAAAAATCATTCCAGACCCATAAGAACTCAAAGATAGTTACTGAAGCGAGAGCTGTTAAAGAAAGAGGCATCACTATCTTAACAAATATTTGAAAAGGAGTAGCCCCGTCTATAGAAGAAGAATCGAACAATTCACTGGGTAACCCGGAGATAAAATTATACAACAAATATATTATAAGGGGGAGTCCATAACCAGTATGAGCAAGCCATATCCCGGGAAAAGTACCGGCTATTCCTAATTTGTTAAAAATTCGCAGGACCGGTATCAAAGTCATTTGAAGGGGTACTACTAACAAACCAACTAAAATTACAAATAAAAATCTTCGCCCGGGGAATTCCATCCAGGCAAAGGCATAGGCGGCAAAAGAAGCAATTAATATTGGAATAATAATAGCGGGTATAGTTATTAACAAAGTATTTAAGAAAGCCCTTCCGATGCCAATTTCAAAAATGACTTCCTGGTAATTTTTCAGAGTGTAGCAGGTAAAATTAAAGGGGTGTTCAAAAACAGTCCACCATCCGGATGCTGCTACATCGGCAGAAGATCGAAAAGAAGTTATCAATAAACCGACACTGGGAAGTATCCACATTAAAGCTATAACAATTATTATTAGGTGAAGCGGTCCATGTGAAAACATCGAAACTAACTTTTTTATCATCTTATGGCCTCCTGCTCCCTGAACCGTTGAATATTAATGATTATCATAGGAACTACGAGTACTAATAGGATAACTGCAATCGAACTTGCCCTGCCATAATTTCCAAAAACAAACATCTCCTTATACATACGGTTGGCAATAACGTCGGTATTGAAGCTCCCGTTGGTCATTACATAGACAATATCAAATACTTTAAGAATACTAATTATCATAGCAGTAGCTACTACTGCGATAGTAGGTTTCATTAAAGGCAAAATAATTTTCCAGAATATTTTAAATTCAGTAGCCCCATCTACTCGGGCCGCTTCTAATAATTCACGGGGAATACCTTTATAACTCGCTGATAATATTACCATACAAAATCCTGTGCTTATCCATACTCCTACCATTATTAAACATAGATTATTTAGCCAAGGTCTTTCAATTAACCAGGGTATAGGCTCTGAATTAAAAAATGATCGCAATGCATTAAGGATCCCAATTTGAGCAGCTGAAGCCGGACGATAAGCTTAAACAAATTTCCAAATTACTCCAGCCCCCACGAAGGAAATAGCCATAGGCATAAATATTATTGATTTCACAATTGATTCATACTTAACTCGATCTACCAATACGGCTATAATTAACCCTAAAACCACCGTTAAGGGAACAAATACTATTACCCATAGAGCATTATTTCGAAAGGAATTAAGCATAACTTCATTGGTAAAACAATAGACGTAATTTTTTATACCTATAAATATTACTGAATTATAATTAAAAAAGGAAATATATATTGTATTAATTAAAGGGTAGACCAAAAAAAAGAACAAAAAAAATGTTGCCGGTCCAATATACAACCAGGGAGTAATTTTTTTAGTGCGCATTTAAAAGACCTTTCCTTTCTACTAATTTACTTATATAGAAATATTTTATTATAAATCTCATAGGCTGTGTTTGTTTTAAAATAGACACAGCCTATGTTAA
>CAZWFH010000361.1:0-1988 GCA_964632105.1 uncultured Atribacterota bacterium | reverse complement strand
CACGAGATACGAGATACGAATTAGATTTCCTCGCCAAGTTGAAATCTTGCGAATCTTTTAATTACAATATTTTCACCTAATTTAGCAATTAACTCTAATAACAACTGATTAATATTCTTGCTATTATCCTTAATATATATTTGTTCCTTTAAACAGTTTTCCTTGAAATATTTTACCAATTTACCTTCCACAATTTTTTCAATAATCGGGGCAGGTTTTCCTGATTTTTCAACTTGCGCATAAAATATTTCTCTTTCCTTTTCAATTAGACCGTTGGGAACTTCTTCCCTGGTAATAAATTTAGGATTTAAGGCTGCAATTTGCATGGCAATATTTTTCACAAATTCTTTAAACTCCTCGGTATTAGCAACAAAATCTGTTTCACAATTTATCTCAACTAAAACCCCAATTTTGCCATAAAGATGAATGTAGGATCCTACCATTCCGTTTAACGCTTGCCTGTTAAGTTTAGATGAAGCTGTGTCCATCCCCTTTTTACGTAAATATTCAATTGCTTTTTCTATGTCTCCCTCAGTAGCTTTTAAAGCTTTCTTGCAGTCCATCATTGCGGCACTTGTCTTAGTTCGTAATTCTTTAACCATCTGGGCACTAATGTTCATTCTTATCTCCTTGCTTCGTTTAAATTGATATTTTGTGTCCTAACTAACCAGTTTAACCTCTTTTTCAATGACTGACTTTTTTCCTTCAATAACTGCATCAGCTATAACTGAAGAAATTAATTTTACTGCTCTTATTGCATCATCATTCCCGGGAATCACAAAATCAATTTCTTCCGGGTTACAATTTGTATCCACAATGGCTACAATAGGAATAGAAAGTTTATTGGCTTCAGCAACTGCAATATTCTCTTTTTTTGGGTCCGCTATGAATACAACATCTGGAAGTTTCTGCATATTTTTTATTCCGGTTAATACTTTTTGAAGTTTCTCTTTTTCTCTCTTTAAGTTTATCACTTCTTTTTTAGGAAGAACTTCAAACATTTTAGTATCTTCCATTTCCTCCAATTCACAAAGCCTTTTTACCCTTTTTCTAATAGTACTGAAATTAGTTAATGTTCCGCCCAACCATCTATAATTTATATAAAACATATCACATCTCTCAGCCTCATTTTTAATCGATTCCTGGGCTTGTTTTTTAGTTCCTACAAAAAGTATATTACCGCCATTACTAGATATTTCTCTTACAAAATCATAGGCCACCTGGACTAATTTTACAGTCTGTTGAAGGTCTATAATATATATATTATTTCTATCTGTAAAAATATAAGGTTTCATTCTAGGATCCCATCGGCGCATTTGATGGCCAAAATGTACACCTGCTTCTAGTAATTGTTTCATTGAAATTACACTCATCTGCTATCCTCCAATTTAAATTTTTTTATTTATATTTTTTTTATTTTTTCTTATGATTCCAAAATTGTCATAAGTCTTTATAATTATAGACAATAAGTGCATAAAATCAAAGATAGTATAACACAGTTTTTTTTCTAAATCAAGAAAATTCAATATAGTATCGAGTATATAGTATCGAGTATCGAGTTAAGAAAGCGAAAAAAAAGATAGAAAAAGTAGCATTCTTCTTTCTATCTTTTTAACCCACTAAAGTTTACACTAACTTTAATAGTTACCACCCGATAGACAGACGGGACTGTCCTCGTGAAAATGGGAAACGCCTGTCCTACGATATACGATATACGAAATAACCGGCTGCTATCTTCTTAACCAACTAACCAGGTAACTAAATAACAAGCTAACTAATTCTTTACGCTACACGCTAAACGCTATACGCTCTAAGCTAGTTTTGTTCGTTAACGACTAATCTAATTGGTCAATTAGTGAATCGGTGAATCGGTCAATTGATTCATCGGTCAATTATAAAATATACCTGCTTAAATCTTCATTTTTGACAATGCTTTGTAATTTTTTCTTGACATATTTTTTATCAATAGTAACTTGCTTCTTTTTTAA
>CAZWFH010000360.1:0-1989 GCA_964632105.1 uncultured Atribacterota bacterium | reverse complement strand
AATAAAATTCCAAAATATATTACTGGTCCAAATAATAGTCTGGACGAATATGCAGATTACATTCAAACTTATAATCAATATGTTTCTCAGATGGATAAAAAAGAGCAAAAATCATTATTAGATTTCCTAAAAGAAACTTTGGATGAAATAAATAAAAAAAATAAGACTTAAATTTACAAAAATTCTTTAGATATTTTATATTATAGGAGGAAAATATCATGGGTTATATGGAAAATTTTAAAAATTACACTACCAAACAAACTGTAAATCTTATTATGAAAGCTCTGGTTAATAGTTCTGATGATAATCTTATTCGGCTGACCTATGCTGCAGAAAGAATTGCCCCGAGATTTAAACCCAAAATAAGCAAAGTAAGAAAAATGTTTGAAGACGGAGCTCCTGCTTATTTACTTGCTAAAAAAGTATTAAAGGAAATTCACCCTAATGTTCGGGATAAAATGGTATTAAATTTTATGATAAAATATCTTTTGATGGGTCCAAAAACAAGAGAGGATTTTCAAAAAAAAGAAGGTATTCCCTCTCCTGCTACGATAGTAATTAGTCCTACTATGAGATGTAACCTCAGATGTATAGGTTGTTATGCCGGAGATTATTCTAAAAAGGATGACCTACCTATTGAATATGTAGATAAAGTGATAACCGAAGGTAAAGAGATAGGAACATATTTCTATGTTATCTCCGGGGGTGAAGCCTTTATAAGAGATGATATGTTAGATATCTATAAAAAACACAATGACGCCGCCTTTATGATCTATACCAACGGAACTTTTATAGATAGAGATATGGCTTTTAAACTACAAGAATTAGGTAATGTTGCTCCAGCAATGAGTGTAGAAGGATTTGAAAAAGAGACTGATGCACGTCGAGGTAAAGGGGTTTGGAAAAAGGTAATGCAGGCTATGGATAACTGCCGAGAAGCCAAACTAATTTATGGTTTCTCTATTACCCCTACTAAATACAATACTGAAATGGTTTATAGCGATGAACTTATGAAAGTATTAGCAGAAGATAAAGGCTGCATTTTCGGCTGGTACTTTACTTACATACCCATCGGCAGAAAGCCCGATGTAAGCCTAATGCAAACTCCGGAACAAAGACTCTATGGTTGGAGAAGAGTCAATTATCTTAGAAATACCTACCCGGTTTTTATCGGGGACTTCTGGAATGACGGAATGCACGTAAACGGTTGTATCGCTGGAGGCCGCCAATATTTACATGTAAACTCAAGAGGAGATTATGAACCCTGTGTATTTCAACATGAGGCTACACATAATGTAAGAAATGCCTCTTTAAAAGAGGCTTTAGGTTCTCCTTTATTTAGAAAAATAAGAGAAGAACAGAAAAGGCCAATTTTTGTCAATAACCGAATGAGGCCCTGTATGATTATTGACCATCCTGAAGTATTAAGAGAAGTTGTTAAAGAAACTGACGCTAAACCTACTCATGGTAATGCTCAAACAGTCTTAACTAAGTGTGCGGCACATTTAGATCAATACTCTAAAGAATATGGTGAACTTTCCAAACCTTTCTGGGAAAAAGTGTATGTAAAAAAAGAAGGAATGCCACCTGTTCCCGAGAAATTTGAAGATGTACAAAAAATGATAGCAGACATAAAGAAATAAAAAAGACAGAGGGGAAACCAAATGCTTTCCCCTCTGTCTTTTTTTGTTCTTTAATTCTCTAATGATTATATTCTCTTTCTTTGAGATATAATCATGCCAAAAATTATCAGCAGTCCTCCTATCCAGGCGATAAAACCTACCTTCTCTCCCAGGAGAAGGTAGGCAAACACTGCTGCAAATATAGGTTCTCCAGAAAATATAATAGCGGTTTTAGTGGCAGTGGAATATTTTTGAAATCTATTCTGCATATAAAAAGCTAAAGCTGTAGCAAATACTCCGGTTATCACAATTGACCACCATATATCAGCTGAATAGGAAAGATGGATAGCCGGTCTTTCAAAAATTA
>CAZWFH010000359.1:0-2000 GCA_964632105.1 uncultured Atribacterota bacterium | reverse complement strand
ACAAGTTATGGCTTTCTTGCTCCTGGAAGATGAAGCAGGTTTTTTTGAAGTAATTGCTTTTCCGGCTGTCTATCAAAAATATTCCAACCTCTTTCGCAAAGAAGCGCCTCTTTTGATAGAAGGGGTTTTAAGTAAAAACAGTGATGATTCTAAAATAATCGCCCGGAAAATTGTGAATATTAACTCGTATCTCGTATCTCGTGAAACTAGCGTAGAGCGTAGAGCGTATAGAAAAATACAGTAATGAGTAATAAGTAATAAGTGACAAATTTCGGGTTTCAAGTTTGAAAAAAGTAGGGGCGTATTGCATACGCCCTCTCTTTCAATAATGATTTATTTTAATTACGTAGGACAGGCGTCTCGCCTGTCTACCTCTTAAGGTAGGGGTTCGATTCATCGAACCCGTTTTTCTCTTCCCTCTCCCCTGAAGGGAGAGGGGGAAATGGTAAAACCGTAGGACAGGCGTCTCGCCGTTTTCACGAGGACAGGCTCGCCTGTCAAAAAACGATGCGGGTCGGATAAATCCGACCCCTACAAAATACAGTAAACCTTTTATACTTTCTTAATCGGCAGATTGGCTAATCGGGTAACTGGTAGATTGGTAGATTTTAAAGTTTTGAATTTTGAATTATGGTTTTTCGCTTTTAGCTTTAAGTTTTTAGCTTAATAAACTATACGCTACCCGCTGTACGCTATACGCTGTGTACTATTACCTGATAAATTAATTACACCAGAAAGGATATAAAAAATAATGACTGACATCAATCGTCTATCCATAATTCATCTGGACCTTGATGCCTTCTTTGCCTCAGTAGAGCAAAGAGATAATCCGGCCTACCGAGGCAAAGCTCTTATTGTAGGAGGAATAAGCGGTAGCGGCGGAAAAGGTAATTCAAATCGGGGAGTGGTCTGTGCTGCTTCCTATGAAGCCCGTAAATACGGTGTTCATGCCGGTATGCCTATCTGGGAGGCCCGCCAAAGATGCCATGAGGGAATTTTTATCCCTTCCCAAATGAACAAATACTTAGAAGCATCTAAAAAATTCTTTCAAATTTGCAGCAATTACACTCCTCTGATAGAACCGTTGAGCATAGATGAACTTTTTTTAGATGTATCAGGATGTGAATCACTCTTTGGTTCAAGCGAAATCATCGGCAGAAAGATTAAAAAAAGAGTTTATCAAGAATTAGGACTCAAAGTCTCGGTGGGAATAGCAGAGAATAAATTTTTAGCTAAGATAGCCACCAACCTGGGGAAGCCGGATGGTTTTTCCATTATCCCTTCAAAAGATATTCAAAAAACTCTCTATCCCCTCCCTGTATCTTCCCTCTGGGGTATAGGGAAAAAGACAGAAGAACTACTAAAAAAATCTGGTATTTATCAGGTAGAACAATTAGCTAAAATGCCTGATTCTATATTGGAGAATCTTATGGGAAAAAACGGGAAAAAGATAAAACTTCTGGCTCAAGGAATAGATGAAAGTCCGGTTACTCCTCCATCAACAGCAAAATCTATTGGCAAAGAAACAACTTTCAGCACCAATATAACCGAAAAGGCAATTCTAATAAAAGAACTATTAAAAATTTCCCAACTGGTGGGCTATACTGCCCGGAAAAAAGGCTATAAAGGCCGGACTATTACTTTGAAAATAAGATTTCACAATTTTATTACCTTCAATAAGTCAAAGACCTTAGAAAATCCTACCCATCTTGATGATATCATCTTTAAAACCGTTGTAGAACTCCTGGACAAAGTAAGATATAAAAAAGATGGGGTTAGACTTTTGGGGATAAAACTCTCCAATCTTGCCTCGGGAAATAAAAGAGGGCAATTAAAATTTTTAAGAGACAAAGAGGATAAATTAGAACAACTTACTCAGTCTTTAGATAAAATTAGAGAAAAATTTGGCACTAAAGCCGTAACCCGAGCCAGCCTTCTGTCTAAGGGGGTCTATAATTAAAAAAACATTCTGTAACTATAGAATAATCTGAAAGATGAGG
>CAZWFH010000358.1:0-2011 GCA_964632105.1 uncultured Atribacterota bacterium | reverse complement strand
TCTTTATTGCAGTGAAGACAAAAAAGTTGAGCTTTTACTTTAGTCGTCATTTGCTCTTAAGTCCGATATACCGAACTTTTTCCTCCTTTTTTAATCCAACAAAAACCATTCCATCTACTCTTCGCTTAAAACCTGGGTCAATCTTTTGTACATATGGTAAGATTTTATAACTTTTTTTATATGCTCTCTGGTCTCAGAATAAGGAACATTTTCTACAAAGTTATCCAGATCAGATCTGTCATATTGCTTTAACCACTTGCTGGTTGTACCTGGGCCGGCATTATAACCGGAAATCACTAATATTGAATCATTTGAAAATCTTTCTTCCAAGTAATAAATATACCAGCAGCCTAAATCAATATTTATCTCGGGGTCAAAGAGCATTTCATCATTAAATTCTTCTAGATTTATCTTCTGAGCAATCCATTCTCCGGTTGAAAAAATTATCTGCATCAATCCCCTGGCCCCGGCAACAGATTCATCCCAGGAGTTAAATCTGCTCTCCTCTCTAATCATAGCCAAAACAAGTAAGGGGTCTATTTCATATTCCAAAGCACGTTCTCTAATCATATCCTCATAATAAAGAGGATAGAGACTTTCCCATAATTCAAGAGGTAATTCCTCTAATTGATGATTATCTTCTAAATAATTAAAAATTATTTCCGAATAATTTAAAGAATCATTATAATCCATATTCTTTTTATAAATATCACTTAGCTTAAATAATAAAAAGATATTCCCGGAATTATAATTTAATGCTCCCTTTAATTCAACTATTGATTCTTTATAAAAACTAACCTCTTCAAACAATTCTGCTTTGAGCAATGACAGCTGACCTTTCCCCTCTATTTTATCATATTTTATTAAAAATTCATCTAAATTTGTAAAATCTTCTTTCCTGGAAACAGAAACAGGCCAAACAAAACTAATATCACTTCTTTGTTCTATAATTCTTTCGGTATAGTAACTCAAGGGGTATTCCCTAACAAGCTTCTCGTAGGCAATTTTTGCCTCCTCATCTGACCCTATACTCTCTAAAATCTTTCCACTCCAGTACAGGGCGTCGTCTCCCAATTTGCTTTGAGAAAATCTCTCTGATAATTCTCGATAGTAATCTAACGCCTTAGAATCAGTCTTATTCTTGGTATAATATCGGGCTAAATTCCATAGAGAAGTCATTGATTCATAACTATTAGGATATTTGCTGATCAATTCTCTCCACAGGGAAATTCCTTTTTCTTTTTCTTTTAACTGAAAATAAGATTCTGCCAGACGCAGATAAGATTGTCGGGCATAATAGCTTTCGGGGTATTGCCCGATAATTTTTTCATACTTATCTATTGCCAAATAACGCTCTCCTAAGACACGCAGAGAATTGCCCCCAAGATAATTTGCTTTAATAGTAATTTCACCGGAAGGGAATTTTGCTATAATCTCCTCACACTGATTAACAGCTTCCTTATATTCCTTTTTATAATATAAAGCCCTTGCCCTCTTATAATAAATTTCCGCAATATCAGAGGCTTCGGGAAAAGTTTCAATAACTTTCACATACAAACCCTCAGCCAGATTATACTGGCGATATTTAAACAAAATATCTGCACATTTTACCATTATATGGTAAGGAATCTCGATTTCTTTTAAATCTTCTTGAGTTTTATTAAAATATCTAATCAACAACTCTTCCGGTTCTGATTTCCTTTTAAGTCTATAGCCTTTATCCAATATTTCATATAAACAGTTAAGAGAATCGACATATTTTTTCCCCTGCCAGTATATCTCAGAAAGCTCAAACAAAACTTTTGCTTTAAGCTGGTTGTCTTTGGAATCTTTCAGGATATTTTTATAATAAATTACCGCAGAAGTTGTATCATTTAACTCTCGATAATTCTGAGCTATTTGGTAATTGGTCTCTGAAATAATTAGACTTTGAGGAAAATTCTCTATTATTTGTTTATAAGTAGCTGTAGATTCGCGATTTTCACCTTTTAGTCTATAGGTTTCAGCCAGA
>CAZWFH010000357.1:0-2023 GCA_964632105.1 uncultured Atribacterota bacterium | reverse complement strand
TGTGGCTTCATAGCTGGTATCGGTAGGGTCAGGGTCATAATCGTTCTCGATAAATACAATCTCCACATCACCTTTAGAATGAGTGGAGTGCGTAGTATTGTTCTGCTTAAATTGTCCTGCAATTTGCTCCACAAATGTTAAGAAGACACCTCCTGGTTTTAGATGTTCGTAGGTAGTGATAAATGTTCTTTGGAGATCCTCCACAGTCTTTATATAATTAATAGAATCAAGAATAGTAACTGCATCGAATTTTTCTTCCAACTGTATAGTTCGCATGTCACCATACTGATAGTTCACCTCCAGGTTGAGCTTTTTAGCGAGAGCGAGCATATCTTCACTAATATCAAGAGATGTTACCTTAAAATATTTTTTAAAAGTATGATCATTGTGACCCCCGCCACAACCAAGATGGAGTAATGTTTTTACCTCAATCTTTGAATGTTCCTTAATTAATTTACTAAATAACTCTGTTTCTTCTATATAATTTCCTACAGGACTAATTATTGGCCATGTCCAGGCAAGATCACCATATAATCGCCGTTCATCTTTTTCAGATAAAATTTTCATTTTGTATTCCCCTTACCTAATAATAAATATATCTTAAAAAGTTAACCAAAGGTGCCTGGCACCTTTGGTTAACTTTTCTATATTAATCTATACTTCTACAAAATTTTAAAAAATCCTCTTTTTGTAAAAAATAAATATTTTTTTAAAACATGCTTGACAAAAAAATATTTTGGTGTATTATGTGTATAGTACACTAATACTTTTAAAGGAAGAATTTAATTATGAAGTTCAACAACAATATTCCTATCTATTTACAAATAATCGAAAGTATTAAGCAGGACATTGTTGTGGGTAAATTAAAGACAGGCCAGAAAATGCCTTCAGTAAGGGAATTGGCGGGAATATTAAAAGTCAATCCTAATACCATACAAAGAGTGTATCAAGAGTTAGATAGAGAAAAAATTACTTTTACCAAAAGAGGAATGGGAACCTATGTAACTGAAGAAGAAAAAACTATAAGGTCTTTAAAGAAAGAAATCTCCCAAAAAATAATTCTTAATTTTGTAGAAGGTATGAATAAATTAGGCTTTTCCAATAAGGAATTAATTAATGCTCTCAAGGAGTACTTATAAAAGGAGGAGGAAATATGGAACAGATATTAAAAGCCACTCAACTTAGCAAATATTTTTATCAAAAAAAAGCTCTCGATAAAGTTGATATAAATATAGAAAAAGGGAAAATTTATGGAGTATTAGGGCCAAATGGTGGTGGAAAAAGCACTTTTTTAAAGATAGCAGCAGGGTTACTTAAGCCAAGCCAGGGAGAAATAACTATAGATAATAAAAATCCCGGAGTATATACAAAATCTATTGTCTCTTATCTGCCGGAAACTAATTACCTTTACAAGTGGATGAAGGTAAAGGATGCTTTGAATTTTTTTAAAGACTTATACGCCGATTTTGATACCGAAAGAGCCAGAGAAAGTTTAAAATTTATGGAATTGGAAGAAGAGGAAAAAGTGACCAGTCTTTCCAAAGGAATGATGGGAAGATTAAAATTAACCCTGGCATTATCCAGAAAAGCTAAACTTTACTTATTGGATGAACCTTTAAATGGCATAGATCCAATTTCCCGGGAAAAGATAATCACTTCTATTCTCGATTCTTATAATGAAAAAACTTCCATACTTATCTGCTCACATCTAATTTACTATATTGAAAAATTATTAGATTATGTATTTTTCTTATCCGAAGGTAGAATAATTTTAGCTGGAGACGCAGAAGATTTGAGAAATAAAAGAGGGATGTCTATTGATAAATTGTTTCAGGAGGTTTTTTAATCATGATAACTTTACTTAAATATGAAATTTATCGCCGCTGGAAATGGTTAGTGCTTAGATATGCGGCTTTAATTATAATAGGGGCTATACTTTTAAACAGGGCCTCTTTTCCTGCTTATCAGTATGAATTTATAGGAGAATCTATAGGAAAATTTGCCTTGACCAGTTTGGTTATCT
>CAZWFH010000356.1:0-2024 GCA_964632105.1 uncultured Atribacterota bacterium | reverse complement strand
TAATTGCTTTACGTTATGGGTATAGTCTTGGGTTTAAGCCGGGAGATTTAAAATTGATTTCTGTTTTACTGGTAATAATAGCCTTAAGCGTACCTTTTATTAAAGGTAAACTTAATTTTGCAGATAGATTTAATTTAGGAAGAAAAGATCTGCAAAATAATAATGGAAAGGAAGTTTGAGCTATGCTGATAATTAAAGGATTGACTAAATATTTTGCTAAAAATAGTCCTCATGAAACTCTGGCTTTGGATAATTTTGACTTGCGGATTAAAAAAGGTGATTTTGTTACGATTATCGGCAGTAATGGTGCTGGCAAGTCAACATTATTAAATTTAATTGCTGGAACTCTACAGCAAAATAAGGGAGAAATGAGTCTATCAGGAAAGGCGATTACCTGCCAGCCTGAATATCAAAGAGCTCGTTGGATTGGAAGGGTTTTTCAAAATCCTCTTTTAGGTACTGCTCCTTATATGACTGTTGAAGAAAATTTATCTTTATCTTTAAAAAGAGAAAAAAGAGGATTACGTTTGGGGATTAATAAAAATTTGCGCAATTTTTTTCGGGAAAAACTAAGTGAATTAAATTTAGGGCTGGAAGATAATATCTCGAAAAAGGTGGGCTTACTTTCCGGGGGGCAACGGCAGGCAATGACCATGCTGATGGCTACTATGTTTAAACCCAAAGTTTTACTTTTAGATGAACATACAGCAGCTTTGGATCCGGAAAGTAGTAAAAAGATTTTGAAATTAACTAATGATTTAGTAAAAGAACGGCAGGGAGATTTAATTACCTTAATGGTTACTCACAATATGAAGCAAGCTTTGGAAGTGGGTAATCGTACTGTGATGATGGATAGGGGACGAAATATTTTTGATATTCAGGGAGAAAAAAGAGAAAAGATTAATGTAGATGATTTAGTAAGGCAGTTTTCAATATTAGGCAATCGAAAAGATAAGTATATAGAAGATAGAATGGTCTTGATATAATCTATCATACTTAATGTAAATAAAAAGAGTCTTATGTTCGTATTGTGTGCGAATTCAAGACTCTTTTTTTGTTTAGATTAGCTTTTTGTATTATAATAAGAAACCAAATAGGGTGGTTATTTTTTAGAAAGTAAAAAATCTTTAAAATAAGTTTTAAAGGGAGTGGAAGGATATTGAGTAAAAGATTATATTATGAAGAACCATATCTGCAAGAATTTAAAGGAAAAATTTTAGAAAAAATAAAAATAAATAGTAAATCTGCTATTATTTTAGATAAGACTTGCTTTTATCCTACCTCTGGGGGTCAGCCGAATGATTTAGGTTTTATTCAGAATATATCAATAATTGATGTAATAGAGGATAATGACAAGATAATTCACGTTTTAAAAAATGATATTAGAGAAAAATGTGGAGAAGTAGTTATTGGAAAAATTAATTGGGAAAGAAGATTCGACCATATGCAGCAACATAGTGGACAACATATTCTTTCTGCTGCTTTCGAAAAATTATGGAATGCCGATACAGTATCTTTTCACTTGGGAGATGAAATTTGCACTTTAGATATTATGAAAGATGATATTACCCCTGAGGAAGTAAAAAGAGGAGAAATTTTAGCTAATAATGTTGTTTTGGAAAATAAACCGATTAAAGTATATTTTGTGGACCAAGAAGAGGCAAATAAATTAAATCTAAGGAAAATTCCTCCTCAAAAAGGAGATATAAGAATAGTAGAGATAAAGGATTTTGATATATGTGCCTGCTGTGGTACTCACTGTCGGGCAACCGGGGAAGTGGGATTGATTAAAATTACTAAATGGGAAAAGAGAGGAGAAAAAATTCGGTTGGAATTTATCTGTGGCTGGCGGGCTTGGGAAGATTATTTATGGAAGAATGAATTAATAAAGAATGTTTCAAATAAATTAACAATCAAGGATTCCGAACTGGGGGAAGCAATAGATAGGATGCTTCAGGAGCAAAAAGAGATTAGAAAGGAATTAAAAGAATTTAAAGAAAAATTACAGGAATATGAAGCAAGAA
>CAZWFH010000355.1:0-2030 GCA_964632105.1 uncultured Atribacterota bacterium | reverse complement strand
TACCCACTAAAGTTTACACTAACTACTTTTTTGATGAGTCATTCGATTAATTGACATATAATAAATATAACGGTAAAATGAATTTAATTATAATACTTAAAAATAAAAATAATATTTTGCCTTGCTGTTTATATTTATATTTCTAAAATTGAAACTTAGTGATAAATTTTTAAAAATGAGTAAATATAATTATAATGTTTATGAATATTAATAAAAAAATTAAATCTACAATTGTGCTCAGTTACCCAAAACCAAAATACATAATGAATAAAATATCAGGACGTGAATTGCTCGACTCATCTGGAATAATATTTTATCAGATAGAAAAGAAAATAGGAAAAGCAAATTTTACAAAATTAGTGGATAAAGCCGTTGATGAGACTATACAAGACCAAGAAGAAGCAGGAATAGATATCATCACAGATGGAGAACAACGGAGAGGACATTATATATATTATACTTTAAGACATTTAACAGGATTTAACTTTGAAAATATGTATGAAAAACCTGTTAAAAAAATTATTAAAGGTAAATTACAAGAAGCCTATAAAATGCTTGTCCCAAGGGTGATATCTTCTATTAAATATAATGGCCCATTTCTTATTGAGAATTTTAAATATATTTATACTAGAACAAAAAAGGATATAAAAATTGGATTTCCTGGACCTTCAACTGTAGTGGATGCGGTAAAAAACGAATTTTATAAATCTGATAAGGAACTCGCCCTTAATTATGCAAAAGCTGTAAAACAAGAAGTAATAGCACTAAGAAATGCAGGGTGTCAGATTATTCAATTTGATGATCCAGGATTGTTAAGAAATCCTATAAGAACACAGGAATGGGGAATCGAACTTTTAGATAAATGTTTTGAAGGAATAGAAGGGATCACGACTATAGTTCATGTATGTAGATCTTATTCTAATAAAAAACTTGAAAAACTAGGAATTGTTTATAAATCAGATGAAAGCTATTATCCTCATTTATTGGACCTACTACAAAAATCAAAAATAGATCAGATCTCCATCGAGGGAAAACAAGAAAATTTAAATCCTGCTGTATTAAAACATCTTGGACAAAAAATAGTTATTCTAGGTTGTCTGGATGTAGGCTCTGAGAAAGTAGAAACTGTAGAGGAAATTGTAAATCAAGGAAAAGCTGCTTTAGAATATATTAAACCAGAACAATTGATATTAGGTCCAGATTGTGGCTTATTACAGATTAGTCGAAAAGCAGCAAAAGCAAAACTTTCTAATTTAGCTAAAGCTGCTGAGATTTTAAATAAAATCTTATAATAAAAGTTATTAAAGATTATGTTTAACAGGAGAATATATTTTTCGCATATATTCTGATTTTTGGATTAAACTATTTACTTGCTTATTTTGTCCTCTTCTATTTTCAAGGCTTTTACTATATCTAAAACTTTCCAACCTTTCTCCAACGCTAATAAAATTAAATCCATTTTTTCATAAGAGATTTTGAGTAGAACTATTGAGGTTTATAGTTATAAAATGTTTTTTTAATTATTGACCCCTTATTTTTTTTGAAAAGAGTGCCTTTGTTTCCTTAAGAATATCAGGATTAAAATCAAGATATTTATCGTGATAGTACTCAAGTATGACTATTCCCTGATAATCCTTGAGGATTTCGAGAACTTCCTTAAATGGAATAGTACCCCAACCTGGTGGAAGGTTAAGGTCTCCTCTGCCTAAATTGAGCCTGTTGGTGTAACTTGAAACACGATAGAGATTAAAGTTTTCCAGTCTCATTTTTTCAAATCGTCCGAAGTTATCGCTTAGATGAATATGGCTTACCATACTTGCTGCTCTCTCAATGCTCTCAAGAAAGTTTTCCCCAAAGTAAGGTTCAGAGAGAAAAGCATGACCCACATCCAAAACTAAAATAATATCTGGTTCATTTATCCCTTTTACAAAATCTACAACTTTGGAAAGTTTATCTATCTCAATATTCTCTATCCCAATTTTAAGTTTCCATTTTTTAGCATACTCAAGTCCTTTTAGAATAGCTTCTCG
>CAZWFH010000354.1:0-2039 GCA_964632105.1 uncultured Atribacterota bacterium | reverse complement strand
AAAAAACACAAAATCATATTATGATAAAAATTCTGTATATATTTTTATATTTTTTGTAGGGGTCGAATTTATTCGACCCGAAACGGGTTTTCGATGAATCGAACCCCTACATTTACATAGACAGGCGAGACGCCTATCCTACGAGAAGATTGGTATATTGATTTTGTATCTTTTGCATTTATATTTTTCCTTCCCGCATATTCTGCCCGCACCTAAACGCTATCCGCTCTACGCTATTCTTCACTATATACTGATTCTCCTATACGCTATACGCTAATTTTACGCTATACGCTAATTATTAAAATTATACCTTATTTGTTTGAAAAAGTAAAAACGATTTCCTTGATTTTTACCTGGTCTCCCTCTTTAATTCCTTTTTTAATTAAAGCCTTCTCTAAACCAATTTTTTTTATAATTTTCTGGAAATAACCTATTGCTTCCTCATTATCAAAATTGGTCATCGCTACTATCCGTTCAATCTCTGCACCGGCAACCTCATAAATGTCTTCCTTTTTATTAATTACAAATCGAGGGGTAAATTTATACACTGTTTCTTTTTTGGGTAAAACCTCGGTAATTGTTTCTTTTTCTTTTAATTTTAATTCATCCAATAAAGAAGAAAGACCATAGATTAGTTTATTTAATCCTTCGCCGGTTAAAGCAGAAATGGGAAATATTTTATAACCTTCCTTGTGGAAAGCATCTTTAAGGTAAATCATATTTTCTTTAACAGAAATAAGGTCACATTTGTTTATGGCAATAATCTGCGGTTTCTTAGTCAGTTTTTCACTAAAATTATTTAATTCTTTGTTTATAGCCCTAAAACTACATAATGGGTCCTCTTTTTTTATTATAGAACCGTCGATAACATGTAAGATTATTTTAGTTCTTTCAATATGTTTTAAAAACTTATCTCCCAAACCAGTACCCTGATGGGCACCTTCGATCAGACCGGGAATATCTGCTGCCATAAAACTTTTTGTTTCATCTACGATAACTACTCCTAAATTAGGGCTGAGGGTAGTGAAGGGATAATCGGCAATCTTGGGTTTAGCTGCTGAAATCCGAGAAAGCAGAGTAGATTTTCCGGCATTAGGGTAGCCAACCAATCCTACATCGGCAATTATTTTTAGACTTAAAACTAACTTCTTTTCTTCTCCCGGTTCTCCTTTTTGAGCAAACCTGGGGCTCCTTCTGACAGAACTTTTAAAGCGAAAATTTCCCTGTCCACCCTGTCCTCCCCGGGCCACAATAATTCTTTTCCCGTTTACTATTAGATCACCTAAAATTGTGGAGCTGTCCATATCCTCTACCACAGTTCCCAAAGGAACTTTTATAATTAAATCATCTCCGTTTTTCCCTTTCTTGTTGCTTCCCTGTCCACTTTCTCCGTTTTTTGCTCTTTGATGAGGATGATTATAAAGGTCTATTAAGGTGCCAATCTTATCATCTGCTTCAATAATTATATCTCCACCTTTTCCTCCGTCTCCCCCGTTAGGACCACCTTTGGGGATAAATTTCTCCCTTCTGAAACTTACCGCTCCATTTCCCCCTCTTCCTGCTCTCACTTCTATTTCCACTCTATCCACAAACATACTTTTCTCCCGCTAAAATGAAAATTTTGTGCCGGGCACTTTTTTTTCATTTTTTATTGTTTTACCTAATGATACTAAAAAACCCTGAGTTTTACAAAAAAACTCAGGGTTGATTTAATAAAATTATTTTCTTATTTTAAGATCTTTCAGCATAAACGCAAACTTGCTTTCTATCTTTTCCTTTTCTTTTAAAAGTTACAAATCCTTCAGTCAAAGCAAACAGGGTATCATCATTTCCTCTCCCCACATTTTCTCCGGGAAGAATTTTAGTTCCCCTCTGTCTTATTAATATACTACCTGCTGTTACAAATTGACCGGCAAATCGTTTTACTCCCAAGCGTTTGGCGTTACTATCTCTACCGTTTTTAATTGATCCCTGACCTTTTTTATGTGCCATAACTTCTCACCTCACCCTCTTAAACCTGCTTCTGATTATATTATGTT
>CAZWFH010000353.1:0-2040 GCA_964632105.1 uncultured Atribacterota bacterium | reverse complement strand
CGGAATCGAACCTGCGTAGAGAACGATAACCGTTGGAGTTAAACCCTTAACATTTGATATATTTTGTCAATCCACCAACTATCCAGTTTGATTGGTTAATATAAAATTTAAATTTTTATGCATTATGCAAAAAAAATATAAAGAATAGAAAGTAGGAAATTATTATGAAACTCGATACCAAAATTATTGACTTTATTATTGACATAATGGAATTTTGTGAAAGAGACCCTTATTTATCTAAAGAATTAATCAAAGAAAGAGAAAGATTTTTTACTACCGCCCCTGAGTTGTATTACAAAACATTTGAAGAAATAAATTCCGTTGAGCAGAGGTTTGCCGATTATTATATTTTTACTTGTGTTTCTCAATATTATGAAATGAGTCCCTTAGAAGTTTTTTTATCCAAGAATTTATTTAAATATAATAAAAAAGACCGAAATATTCTCCTGGGATTTAGAAATGATATCTTTGATATCTTTAACATTGTCAAGGTTGTGGTTGGCTCTTATTTTATAGCTAAGAATTTTACTTCTAATCAAGAATATAAAGTGTGGGAAAGTAATGCTACATATCAAATCAAAGAAGGAGACCATGTTGTAGGACGCATTTTGCCCTATGAAACAGATTATGCTTTATGCAATTTCAATATATTATGTCCAAAAGATTTTACCTATTCATTAAAAAGATTGCGGAGAAATGACCCTTCTGAGATTATTCATTCAATTACCCCTTTAATGATAGAGAAAGAAATTTACCAGGCATGTCAAAATTTTAATGTAGAGGAAAACAATCTGGAATTTGTAGAAAAAAAGCTAAAACATTTATTAAAAAAATATTTAGGGGGAAAAGCGCCTTCTATCAAAAATCTTAGAAAGAAGATAAATAAAATTACCGGTCCTTTTCCTCTAGTGAGAGAATTGTCGGGAAAATTTAATTTTTCCTCTGATGATGAATTAATAGAATTTCAGAAAATATTTATGGATTTCTGGAATCTTTCTTCCCGTGATGAATTTCAGGGAGAATCTCCCCAGGAAGTTAATGAACAGAGTATGGGACCCCAGGAAAGAGAATTGATTCTGGATTTAATGCGCCAGATTCAATCGAGCATTAATCCGAATAATTTTTCCAATCAAGAAGAATTAGAGAAAGCGATTAAGAAATGTCAGGATCAATGGCTTCAACAATCCCAGGAAGAGCTTGACCATAAAACTCCCTGGGAAGTAATTTTAGATGAAAGAAAAAGATTGGACAGCCCTAGAAAGGGTTTCACCTTTTCAATGACTATAACACCTGTAAGCTGTGGAATGAAGGAAGAATATATTGATTTAACTAATTTAAGCAAAAAAGATAGTTCTCTGGCAGAAGATTTAAAAACTTTTGTAAACTATTTTATAAAAAATCGCGCAAAGGTTACTTTAAAAAACAGATGGATTCCTTTTAAGCATATAAAATCAATAGAGGAAGATTTTATTAATAAGAATAGTTTTATTTTATTAGGCGAGGAAGAAAAAAGAGGAGAAGAAGTTAGCAAAAGATATATTTATTTTATAGATATATTGTCTCGAGTAGCAAGATTTATTTATACAGACAAGAAGGGTTGGATCAAGGTAAATGTTGGTCGTTTTAAAGAATTTTGTGAGAAATCTTATGGAGAAAAACTCTTTGAGTTGTTTTTTATCTGGGTTGAAAAAGCGAATTGGACAAAGTTCCTGGCTAGTAGATATTGGGATATTCAGGCTAAAGAATATCAAAATAATTTTATACCAATAATATATTGTATTAATGAATTTAAGGTAAACAAGAAAATAGACTTAGAAGAATTTGTAATTAAGCTCTATGTTCCCGAGGGAAAAGAAATAAAATTTTCTAAAAGCGTACTCAATGATTTAGCTTCAGCAATTGAGACAATTCTAATAGAATATTTACAATGGCTGGGGGTAGTCAGAACTCAAAAGGGAGATATATTTCCCGGGATAAAAATTAAAGTTATTAAAAAATTTTGGATTACTCCCAATGGTAAAAAATTAATCAATAAAATGA
>CAZWFH010000352.1:0-2041 GCA_964632105.1 uncultured Atribacterota bacterium | reverse complement strand
CTCTACCGGCAATTGGAATGGTAGTGGGAGGTTTTGCCTCTGGTTCTCCTTATGCTAGTGTGGGAGCACAAAGAGAGATGGTAATGATGATGAGCTATGAATTGCCTTTAGTAACGGCAGTAGTTGCTATAGGATGGAAACTAAGTCAGGTTTATCCTCAGCTTAATATCTTCTCTTTAGCGGTGATCAATGCTAATCCTATTTGGGGATTAGTGGGTCCATTAGGTTTTATGGGAGCAATTTTGCTATTTATTACTCTGGCAGCGGTTACACCCGGAGAACTCTCTAAAGTCCCTTTTGATGCACCGGAAGCTGAAACAGAATTAGCCGGAGGAATATTAGTAGAATATTCGGGAAGAAATCTTGCTCTATTTGGTTTAGCAGATGCGGTAAAGACAGTAGTAATGATGTCCTTAACTGTGGCTTTATTTTTCCCCTATAACATATCTCACTTACTTGCTTTAAGTGGAGCATTTGCCTTAATAGCAGATGTACTGTTCTTTTTAGTAAAAATGTTTTTAGTAATGTTTGTTGAAGTAACTTTTATTAGAGTTGCAGTTGCGCGTTTAAAAATAGACCAGGTTTCCTATACTTACTGGGTTCCGGTAGCGATTATAGGTTTACTCGGTCTTACATTAATCGTTTTAGATACTATTATAGTTTGAGGTGATAAAATGGCAACACCAATGGGATTTGAACTGTTAAAACAGTTATTTAAAAAACCAGCTACCAACGTATTTCCGGTTACTTATTACCCTGATTCGATATTAAAATTATTGGAAAAAGTTGAAAAGGGAGAAGCAAAGATAAATCCTCCCGTAGAAATACCTAAAAATTTTAAAGGGAAAATTGTTTACGATAGAGATGAATGTATAGGGTGCAAATTATGTATTAAAGTATGTCCGGCTGAGGCAATCGAATTTATTCCCGATAAAAAGAAGATTAAAATTCATGTTGATCATTGTATTTTCTGTTCTCAATGTAATGATATATGTCCCAAAAATTGTTTGCATATGAGCGAAGAATTTCTTCTTGCGGATACAGATAGATCATCATCTAAATTGATCGTAGAATAGGATAATTTAATAAGAATAAATAATAAAAATCATAGTCTTATAATTTTTTAAGGAGTTTAAATTTTTTATCTTTCAATATCTTTATTATTTTTTCGGAACTCTTTAAAACTTTAGGACTAACAGAATTAGAATAGTCGATAATTTTAGGCTGAATACCAATAAAAATAAGTTCCTGAGTATATTCTTTCAGATAAAATATTAAAAAGGATAAAGGCATACTGTGGGTAGTGAGGTGCAGGGCACTAATTCTATCAGGAGAGATTATTCTAAATTCACCAGATTTAAGGTCCATCTCTACAGCGTCGATAAGTACTACGAGATTGGGCCTATTTTTTTTGATGATTGAGGTAAAATTTTCAGGAACAACCCCACAGTCTATAGAAAGCCAGTCGCGATCTTTAAAACTTTGGGCAATAATTGATCCTATTCCATCATCACCTCGAAGAGTATTTCCAATGCCCATTAGAATATACTTTTTCGAATCCATATTTTTCCCTTTAAATTAGTCGTTAGTGAATAGTGAATAGTCGTTAGTATATAATATAGTGTATAGTTATGGCGAAAAACGAAAAGCGCAAAATGCAAAACCATAGCTTAAAATTTAAAATTTAAACATGCATTATTATATATTGATTTTCATCCATCTTATTTCACATGCTATATTGTAAAAATGAAAAGGAAAGAAACAATAAAAAAACTTAGAATTTAATATTAAGAAAAAAGTTTTGAATTTTTAATTATGGTTTTTCGCTTTTCGTTTTAAATTTTTAGTTGAGTAGTGAAAACTGTCAGCTGAAAACTGAAAACCAGTTTTGCATCTTGTTTTTAATGCCATACACTATTCACTAATGACTAGCGACTATTTGACAAATACACAGACATCGCGAACCCAAAAGTTTACACACATCGTGAACCTTAATGAAAAAAAGTTTACACACATCGTGAACTATACTGGTATAAATATT
>CAZWFH010000351.1:0-2041 GCA_964632105.1 uncultured Atribacterota bacterium | reverse complement strand
GGATCATTTTCAAAAAATATAGGAATTGATTTAGGCACTTCTACCACCCTTGTACATATCAAGGGGAAAGGAATTGTCTTATACGAACCGTCAGTTGTTGCTTTTAAAGATGGGGGGAATAGGATATTAGCAGTCGGGGAGGAGGCGAAAAAGATGCTGGGGAGAACTCCCCGAGGTATATTTACCGTCAGACCCTTAAAAGAAGGTGTAATAGCTGATTTTGAAGTCACTGCTGAAATGTTAAAATATTTTATTAAAAAAGCTCATAATCCTAATCGTTTTGCAAGGCCGTCGGTTGTAATTTGTGTCCCTTCCGGAGTTACGGAGGTAGAAAAAAGAGCAGTATCGGAAGTCGCTTATAAATGTGGAGCGGGACGGGTATTTTTAATAGATGAGCCTATAGCAGCTGCGATTGGTGTAGGGCTTCCTATATTTGAACCCATGGGAAATTTGGTAATAGATATAGGAGGAGGAACTTCCGAGGTAGCCATAATATCTTTAGGAGGGATAGTGGTAAGCGAATTAAGTCAAGTTGCCGGGGATTATATCAATGAAACCATCAGTAAATACGTTAAACAAGCACATAATTTATATATTGGTGAATTAACTGCTGAAGAAATTAAGCTTGGTTTATCCACAAATAAGGCAGATGGAGAAAATGGTGATTATGAGATTAGGGGGAGAGACAAAGTTACGGGTCTTCCTAAAATAATTAAAATTTCTAAAGATGAATTAAGGGAAGCCATTTCTGAACCCCTAAGAATAATTGCTAATACAGTGAGGATGGCTTTAGAAAAAACACCTCCTGAATTGATCTCAGATATTGTGGATAAGGGAGTGATTATGACTGGCGGGGGTTCACTTTTAATAGGTTTACCAGAACTTTTACAAGAAGAGATAGGTATTCCAGTTTTTGTATCTCCAAAACCGGTATACTGTGTTATTAAGGGGATAGGAAAGGTCTTGGAGGATTTTAATTTTTACCAAAGAGTGCTAACTAGAACATCCAAAACAGTTTAAATTAGTCGCTAGTGAATAGTATTTAGCAATAAAGCAAAAAACGAAAAACGGAAAGTGTAAAACTAAATTAGTATCTCGTATCTCGTGAATCGTATCTCGTTAAGAAAATAGAAGTCAGGAGCCAGAATCCAATATTCAGAATTATCTTAAGTTATGAGAGTATATTTTGGTTGTATTTTCTTCTGACTTCTGAATTCTTAAATAACAATTATGGCTTTTCGCTTTTAGTTTTGCGTTTTTAGTTTATTAATTTATCCTATACGCTGTACGCTATACTATATACTAACGACTATTCACTAACGACTAACGACTAATT
Organism: uncultured Atribacterota bacterium; assembly: GCA_964632105.1. Lineage (GTDB taxonomy): Bacteria > Atribacterota > Phoenicimicrobiia > Phoenicimicrobiales > Phoenicimicrobiaceae > Sediminicultor. The sequence goes on along the minus strand of CAZWFH010000351.1, from coordinate 705 downwards.
TAATTGGGGAATTAGGAATTTGAAAAAATTTTTTTCTCAAAATAATACTTTGATAATTTTTATTTTATTAATTATTATAACTATTTTTATAATGACTGTAGACTATCATGGCAAAATGTACTTTAATTGGTTAGAGAGTATCGGATTAAAACTTTTTTCCCCAATTAATCGGGGGATAACTTTAGTTGCTGACAATACAAAAAACTACTTAAAAGCCATAGCCGAATTTAAGAGACTGGAAGAAGAGAATAAAGAGCTAAAAGAAAAAATTGAAATTACCTATCAGGAAAACGCTACATTAAAAGAAAAATTGATAGCCTATGATAGGTTGAAAAAGCTGTTAGAACTTAAAGAAACTTTTTCTTATGAAATGATTCCCTCTTTGGTAATCAGCCGAGAACCAGGAAATTGGTTTAATAGTATAATTATTGATAAGGGAATAAGTGATGGGGTAAAGAAAAATATGGCGGTAGCAACCCATCGCGGATTGGTAGGCAGGGTAGTTAGTGTCGATTCCCGAACAGCAAAAATATTATTAATATTGGATCAAAGAAGTGCTGTAGGAGGCATGATTCAGAGATCAAGAGATATAGGTGTAGTGAAGGGAAGCGAAAGCAATTATTGCCATATAGAATATCTTTCCCATGATGCTGATGTAAAAATAAATGATGTGGTGATTACTTCCGGATTAGGAAGCATTTTCCC
>CAZWFH010000350.1:0-2044 GCA_964632105.1 uncultured Atribacterota bacterium | reverse complement strand
TTAAAAGAACTTGCATTTCTTGTAATTTCTCAATTAAAGCTTTGAGTGATTTCTTACTTTTTATTTTTTCGGTCTCTTCAACGTCCGAACCTTCAATGCTTTCTCCTGATTTTATCTTTGTTTCAAAATAGGCATTAATAAAAGATTTTAGTTCTTCGGATAGCTCTCCCTCACATAACAATTTATCCCAACTTATATTTTGGTAATATTTTTTTACTTCTTCTACCAGCTCGACACACTCAGTTAGAGCTTTGAGTGATTTTTTCCTCTTAATTTCTTCGATTTTTTCAAGCTCTTCGTTCTCTTCAACTTCCGAACCTTCAATTTTTTCTTCTAATTTATTCCTCGTTTCTTCTTCTAATTCCTCTCTTTCCTCAAAATATGTCTCAACGAAAGATCTTAATTCTTCGGATAGTTCTTCCTCGGACAATAATTTATCCCAACCCACATCCTGATATTCTTTCTTTAATCGTTCTACAAACTCGAACCATTCTCTTTCACATTTTACTTTAATCCCCTGGATTTTCTTTTTTTCCTCATTGGTATATTTTTGCAAAAATAAGATACTTGTTTTTATTCCGGTGTGAGGTTTAAAGGTGTTTCTATGTAAACCCACTACTGCCAAAATTCTCGCTTCATCTATAATGAATCTACGGATATATTCGGCGCTTGCACTATTTAACAAGACTTGAGACAAAACAATTGCCATTCTACCACCAGGTCTTATAAACTGTAATGAACGATCTAAGAAAAGGATGTGTCGACCAATTTGTTTTACTAATCTACTATTTTTCACTGCCAATTGATAAAGTCTTAAAACATCTCTTTCCTTCACTTTGTCAGAAAAAAGCGGATTGGTCATGAGAAGGTCAAAATCAAAATACAAAAACCTGTTTTGATTATCTTTATCTTTCTTTGGGTCTTCGGGAAATCTCAGAAGTTTCGGCCTTAAAGCTGCTTTTATTTCATCGTTCCATAGCAAAGGATTTAATGAATCACTATGTGAGCCTCCGCCAAAAATATGGGATTTGCTATTTCCGACTATGAGGTTAATCGCTTTGGCGATTTTTATAGCTTCTTTGGCAAAATCTATTCCGTATATATTGTTTTGTGTAAAATTCTTCGCCGCCATAGGAAGCCCCTTACCGGTAATCACACCACCAGCAACCCACTTAACAGAATGCAGTAGAAAACCTGCTGAACCACAGTCCGGATCAATGACAAATTCGTGAGCTTTAGGGTTTAACATTTTTACAACCATATCCTGAATAGGTCTGGGTGTAAAGAATTGTCCTTCTTTCTTTTTAGACTCCTCGGGAATTAGATATTTAAATGCTTCATCAATTACTTGTAAATTTGAATTAAAAAATTTTATTTTTTCTAAAAATGATACACAAACTTTTAGATGTGTATCCATGAATTCTATTTTATCCGTAGAATCGAATACTCCTGCCCAGCTTCTTTTAGCTCCTTCCAAGAGAATAGCAATAGCTTTTTTTACTTGTTCCGGACTTCTATCTCCGGCAAAAAATTCTAATTGATAATCAGGATTATTTATTCCATTCCACTCATCATAGAGCTTTGCATAAATCAATTTAAAAATTTCATCAAAAACCTTAACTCCAGCATTTCCTAAAACCAATTCTTCAAGATCTAATAATATTTTTATAAGTGTATTTTTACCTTGTTTTAGCTCATTATGTTCCTCTAACCATTTAAAAGACCATCTTTCAGTTAATATATCTTTAAGTGTTTCTGATATTTTAGGGATTCGAGGGATTTCTACAAATAAATTGGGTTCCTCTTTATGGAGTCTTATTATCTCACTCCCATTTGACCAAATACCAATAGGGTCGCCTTCCGTATTACAGTAACTTTTAAGCTGTTCTAACCCGGCAGTTCGATAGGGTCTTTTTATTTCAAATAAAATATAATAATGTTTTAAATCTTCCTGGAAAACTACAATATCTACGGCTTGAGGCTCTACTCGAGAAGCAAAATTGATGGTTTTCTTCACACCAATTCGTTTTTTGGGATAATTATA
>CAZWFH010000349.1:0-2049 GCA_964632105.1 uncultured Atribacterota bacterium | reverse complement strand
TGTTTGCAACGCCAAAAACTTTCCCCCGATGTTCGGAAGGAGTTGAAAGACCGATCATCGAATTGTATTTCACTCGAAAAATTTTTGTCCGACTCTTGAAGCTTGTAAAATATTAAATTATGATACCAGATATATTTGTAAGCATTATAATGAAAACTCCACAAATGTTCTTATAAAACAAATAGACCATCGCTTAAAATTTGATCGTAATTATGATAAGCTACGACCATACTCTGATTATTGTGAAGAAATGATTATTCTTGAAAAAGATGAAATCAACTGACCATAAAGGAGGTCACACGTTGCGCTCCTCGCCCACACGGAGGTGCGGTGCTCAGCGTTTGCTATCGAAAAATTTTGCAAATAGAAAGGGATAATATGGAAACTATTTTATTTAAGGATGTTGTAAAAAAATATAAATCTATCATTGCAAACGACAACCTTTCATTTTCAGTAAATAAAGGAGAAATATTCGGTCTTCTTGGACCCAATGGCAGTGGAAAAACAACAGCTATAAAACTTCTGACCGGATTACTCTATCCGGATAGTGGCGAAATTAAAATACTTGGAAAGTCTCCAATGAAAGATTGGAAAGCCCTGAGATACTCTTTTGGTCTCGTTCCCCAGGAAACCTCATTATATCCTGATTTGAATGCTATTCAAAATCTTCAATTTGCAGCCTCATTATATATGGATGATTTAAAAAAAATAGAAGAGACTATTCATCATATTCTTGATTTAGTTGAACTTCAAAATAGAGCCAAAGATAAAATTGAAACTTATTCCGGGGGAATGAAACGTCGTCTTTCAATTGGCAGAGCACTACTGCATGATCCTGAAATAATTCTCCTTGATGAACCGACTCTTGGTGTTGATGTTCAGGGGAGCCATCGGATTTGGGAGTACATAAAAACTTTGGCTAAATCCGGAAAGACTATTTTTGTTACTACAAATGTTATGAGCGAAGCAGATTATCTTTGCAGCAAGCTATTAATTATAGATCATGGCAAAAATATTGCTCTAGGAACTCCTGATGAATTAAAAGAGAGTCTGGGAGTAAAGGAAATTACCATAAAGAAAAAACCATCTCTGGATGATGTATTCTTACATTATACAGGAAGGCCTTTAAGAGATTAAGAAGGGTATATAAATGAAACGTCTTTTATTTATGATTAAAACCTCGATCTTGGCAACTGGGTCATCATTACCATTCCATGTTATTGCCTTATTATCACCCATTCTATTTTTTCTTGTTTTTGCAGGGCAATTAGATAAAGATATCTCCTTTCCCATTAATTTCAATACAACGGACACTCCTTTTTACCAATCAATTGATAATTATAGATCTCCGGCGGGAACCCCTTATTATGAACAGGATAATAATTGCACCTTCATATTCGTGACAGAAACAGAGCCACTTAAAGTGATTAATAATAAATTGAGTGGGTCGATCAATCAAAAAATAGAAAGTATCGACAAAAATATCACCAAGAATTATAGAAACAGACTTACAGGTGCCTTATCAAATTTCTTTTACACTCAATTCCCTGAAAAAGCTATTCAGATATCTGAAACATCACTTTATGAAAAAGATCCTTCCTGGTCATCCTTTTTTGCAGCTTCAATTTTAATATTTGGAATTTTGCTTAGCGGACTACTATTTGGAACTCTCTCCTTTACAAGAGAATGGGAACTAAATTGCATTGATCTATTTAAATTATCTCCAATTAATCCTATTTATATTTTAAGCGGTAAATTTCTTGGATCATTCGTTAAATCGATTATTACAGTTATTCTTTACATCCTTTTTGTAACCCTAAAATTAAAAATGCTTATTTTTAATTCACCTGATATAATTGGAATAATTTTTCTGGCCTATTTTACTGCAATAATCATTGGAATGCTCATTGGTATAGTATTAAAGCAACCCCTTGTAGCATTTATTACTGCATTAGTTGGTTCAATGCTTCTCTGGGTATTAGGAGGAGGATTTGGAACCAGTGTAGGAATGGCAAAGGGGATTCAGATGATCATTAATATTAATCCCAT
>CAZWFH010000348.1:0-2052 GCA_964632105.1 uncultured Atribacterota bacterium | reverse complement strand
ACAATGTGATATTGAGTTTTGTATACGGTATGAGCTGCTTTATATAATTTCATGTAACCATTATAGCAAAGTACGAACGTAAGAAACAGGAAATAGCTCTCATCCCCGCCTTTACAGGCGGGGATTTCCCGCTAGATTAAAAAATCGGTAGTTTAACAATCATAGCCACAAGTGCCTTAGACCTAAACTTTGCGCCCCACCCTTTCGGATAGTTTACCTTTCTCAACTTTTTTTATTATTTCGGAATCAATCACTTCCTTTTATTACTCTCCCATCAGGAGGTTATTTTTTCCTTATAGAATTTAGATAAAATAAAAGTCGGTAGTTTGGCTGTCATAGCATGGTTTAAGGTAATACGAGATTGCTTCGCCTACTTGTAGTAGGCTCGCAATGACAATTTTCGCAATGACAATGTTTTAGACCCAGAACTTTGCGTACTATTCTTTCGAATAGTTTGCCCTTTTCAACTTTTTCCATTTGTTAGCTTTATTTTTTTCTATTTATATTATTCCCAAATTTGGAAGTTTTTAGACAAGAATTAAAAAAATATTTTAATATTTTTTTATTTACCAATCTTCCAATTCACCAATTACCAATGATAATAAATTGAGAAGTCTTCCAGTTTCCCGGTTAACCAGTTTTCTGCTTACTAGTCTGTTAATCCCCCGGTAAGTCCGTTAATTTGGCAAATAGTACACGGGTTCGATGTTTTGCAGTAAGTTTAGCTTCTAATATATTTCCATTTTATTTACTTTTTTGCCTGCAATTCAGTTCCAAGTAATTTTCCATCTTGATCTAATCCTTGAATTTTAAATACATTTTTTTCTGGTGAAGCAACAGCAACTTTACCATAGTCATCAACATTTCCATCACTAAGGGTATCTCCAAATTTCTTAATAATCGAGTCCCCTGTCCCACCTGTATAGGGATTATGGCAACCGCCGGCATTAGTAATATCAGTTAAAGCTTGATTAACTCTATCAATAGCTGCTTCTTGTGGATAATCAGTATCCGCCATATTGGCTTGAATTAAAGTTTGGATAGTTCCGGCATTGGCTTTTACTATAGCATTTTTAGCATAATCTTGTTGACCACTATAAACTCTTAATCCATATAAAGCTAATACACCAATGATAGATATTACTACTAATAATTCAATTAAGGTAAAGCCTTTTTTGTTTTTCATTGGATATCCTTTTATATATATTATTCCCAAATGGTAGGATTTTTAGACAGGAATAAAAAATTTATTAAATTTTTTAATTCGCCAATTGACCGATTCCCCAATTGACCAATATATTAATTCTCCTATTCACCGATTGGCCAATTCTCCGATTTACCGATTAAAAATACAGGTTGCAAGTTACAAGTTGCAAGTTTACAGAAGGAAAAGACGGGTTTGATAAATCGAACCCCTACATTCCCCCTAACCTTTATCTTCTCCCTCGATGGGAAAAAATAGGGAAAGATGGATTCCCATTTTCATGGGAATGACAATGAAGGAATGGGAATGACATGGGGGATGACTCAAACCCTTATAATATAGGGCTTTCCGCCCACATCCAAAATAAGCCATTTTAAGCCCTTTTAAGCGCCTATTTTAAAAAATATGACAAATCACCTTAGGCAACCTCAAGAAACGCAGCTACGACGATATTTTGTTGAAAGCCTTATATTGCAAGGCTTTCAGACTGCTAAAAATAGGGTTTTTTGCACTTTTTTATCTTATTTTCTCCATATTTTAGAAGTACTATCAGTATCCTATGTAACAAAAAACGCAGAAATCCTTATGTCTTCTACGTTTTAGAGACTTACTATTTTTTCCTATAAAAACTGATAATCCTCTAATTCTATCTATGTTGATTTCTCTTGTTTATGCCGGATTTTTCGTAATGGCAGAGGGGGTAATGAGATTGCCGCGTCGCTTCGCTCCTCGCAATGACAGAGGGAATAAAACTAACAGTATTTTACTTATAAATGGGGAAAGTGTGTAAAATCTGTGGAAAAATAGCTTCCTGAAAGCCTTATATAATAAGGGTTTTAGCGAATAAC
>CAZWFH010000347.1:0-2060 GCA_964632105.1 uncultured Atribacterota bacterium | reverse complement strand
ATGGTTATTATTGGTGCAGGTATAGATTTATCTGTTGGCGCTGTCCTTGCTCTCTCAGCTTCAATGTCTGCGGTAGCAGTGTCATACTGGGGACTCAATATGGCAGTTGGTATACTTTTGGGTCTGGGGACAGGGGCACTAACGGGATTTATAACCGGTGTCATCATTACCAAAGGAAGGATACCCGATTTTGTTGCTACGCTGGCCATGATGACTACAGCAAGAGGTTTAGCACTGATTTTGACGCAGGGCCTGCCGGTTCCCTCACACTTCACTGCCCTTAAACTTGTAGGATATTTACCCGCAGGACTAATCTGGCTGGGTAGCGGTGACATTTTAGGTGTACCGGTTCCAGCTCTAATTACTGTAACTATAACTATCCTGGGTTGGATGATTATGACCCGTACTACGTTAGGCCGGGCTATTTATGCTGTAGGAGGCAACCGGGAAGCTGCTAGAATTTCAGGTATAAGCTTTGTGCGTACCAAAATCATCACTTATACTATTATGGGACTACTGGCTGGAGTTGCAGGCATTGTCCTAACCGGCCGTCTAAATTCAGCCAATGCTTTAATGGCAGAAGGAGCGGAATTGCAGAGCATTGCTGCTGTAGTCATTGGCGGAACAAATCTCTTTGGTGGTGAAGGTGGTGTTGTCGGTTCACTCATTGGCGCATTTATAATGGGCATACTGGGTAACGGTTTGAACTTACTCAATGTTTCTGCTTTCTGGCAGCGAGTTATTTTAGGTTTAATCATTATTGGTGTGGTTGTTTTTGATCAATGGCGAAGGAGACGATTTGCTGTATAAAAATTAGATATTTATTCTGATTTTCGCAAGTTGCAAAGTGTAGAAATAAAAAAAATTGATTAATTATTCAGAGTAGAAGAATTTCAAAAAGTGAAGAGGAAAGACGAATAAAGGAAAAATTGATAGATAGCGAATAAATCCCTTATTACTCGAAGTAGAGGAGGTTAATTAAATGTTTTCCGGAGGTTACCAAGGAAAGTACTTAAGAATAAATCTGACTAATAGAACAATAAAAGAGGAAAAAATTAATCCTGAGTGGCAGAGAAATTTTTTAGGTGGGCGGGGTTTAGCGGCAAGATTTTATTATGATGAAATTAGTAATGATATTAAGCCATTATCTTCTGATAATAAGTTAATTTTTTTTACCGGCCCATTGACTGGTACACCGGGACCATCTACCACAAAAATTGGATTGGCTACAAAATCTCCTGAAACCCAGCAATATTTATGTTCAAATGGTGGAGGGTTTTTTGGCCCGCATCTTAAGAAAAGTGGGTATGATGGACTTGTTATTGAAGGAAAAGCGGATACACCTGTTTATATTTTGATCGAGGATAATCAAATAAAAATTGAAAAAGGGGGAAATCTTTGGGGTAAAACCACCAAAGAAGTTAATAAAAAACTGAAAGATAAAGTAGGAAGAGAAGATCAAATTCTTTCATGTGGCCCTGCAGCTGAGAATAGAGTTAAATTATCATGTATTCAAATTGGTGAAAGAAGCATTGGGCGAGGTGGTGCAGGAGCTGTTATGGCCTCAAAAAATTTAAAAGCTATAGCTGTAAAAGGAACTGGTAAAATAACTTTAAACGAACCTAATAAATTTAAAGAAGTTATGAAAGATGCTGTTTCTTACGTACGTAAAAGTAAAGCCAATCATACTAAATATGGCACTGCTCAATATACCGCTATTATGAATGAACTTGGCTGTTATCCGACACGTAATTTCCAAACAGGCGTATTTGATGGGATTGACACTATAACAGCAGAATATATGAAAGAAAACTTCTTTGTAAAAAACCAGGCTTGTTTTCGGTGCCCAGTAGCCTGTTCCCAGTTATGTAAAGTTAAAGAAGGCAATTTTAAAGGAGCGAAATCAGATCCAGAATATGAAACTATAGGTACTTTGGGAGCTGTTTGTGGGGTTAGTGATTTTGCAGCCATTATTAAAGGAAATGAAATTTGTGATGAGCTGGGCATAGATACTATGTCTGTTGGTGTTATAATTGGTTTTGCGATGGAGTTATTTGAAA
>CAZWFH010000346.1:0-2091 GCA_964632105.1 uncultured Atribacterota bacterium | reverse complement strand
CCCGCTCGAATGTCTTAAAAATAATATTTTCCGATGGCTCCTGGTATGTCCTGCGTCCCTCAGGGACCGAGCCCAAGATAAAATTGTATCTATCTTTTCACGCCAAAACTAAAAAAGAAGCCCAAGAAAAACTAAATCTCGTAAAAACCACCATCTTACAAAAAATAAACTCTATAATCAAGCTTAACTAATTCAACACGGCACGCCGTGTCGCTACATTAACTGGCCAACCGGGCAACTAAATAGCAAGTCTCCTCCCCCTTCGATAGCGAAGGATTAAACTTATATGTCTCTCCCCCCTTCGAGGGGGAGGATTAGGGTGGGGGGGAATCATAAAAACTGTAAGGGCCTATTGCATACGCCCCTCCAGGAAAGATTAATCTTAGAAAAACACAAAGAAAAATTATATTTTGATTCTCAAATCTGCAAAAAAGCCACCTTTACACCTTTAAAATTAATCATCCTTGTCAGAAGGACAAAAATGGTGTAATATAGTTCTATAAAAAGGATAAAAATTATAAGGATACAAATTATGATAAATAAAGAACTCCTAAAAGAAATTATCGTATCAAATGAAGAGTTTATTATTAATCAAGTGAAAGGAATTATAAAAAGAGAAGGAATTATTTTCCCAGATTTCCCCGATTCCCTTGATGTCCCTGAGAATAAAAGACTCAATCTCCATAAAGTAGTAATACTCTATGGAGTAAGGAGAAGCGGTAAAACTTATATCTTATATGATTTATTTAAGAAATATAAAGACCGAGCATTATATATAGATTTTGAAGATGAAAGACTGGCCGATTTTGAAACAAAAGATTTCGAAAGGTTAAAAGAAGCCTTTCTGGAGTTAAAGCCTCACCTTGCGGGCGCTAACCGGGGCGAAACCAAAGAAAAAGAGATGATATTCCTATTCGATGAGATACAAAATATTAAAGGTTGGGAAAGATTTTGTCGGAGAATCACAGAACGGGAGAATATAAAAGTATTTGTAAGTGGTTCTTCCTCGAGGATGATGCCTTTAGAGATCCATACTTCCTTAAGGGGGAGGTCCTGGAGTATAGAAGTAACACCTTTTTCTTTTCGGGAATATTTACCTTTAAAAGGTATGGATATCAAGGACAAGAATATTATTTATGGGTCGAAGAAGGCTTTAGTGAAAAAACATTTCTCTGAATATCTAAAATGGGGTGGTTTTCCTGAGGTCTCTCTTTTAAAATCAGACTTTGAAAAAAGAAAGGTTATTAAAGAATATTTTGAAGCAATGTTTTTTAAGGACTTAGTGGAAAGATTTAATATTTCTAATATACCTCTTTTGAAGATGCTTACTGAAAGACTTTTTTCTTCCTTCTCCTCAAAATTTTCTTTAAATGCTTTTTATAAACAATATAAAGAGAAACTGCCTTTTTCTAAAGATACTTTATTTTCATATTACCATTACTTCTTAGAAAGTATGCTTATTTTTGAGGCCCGAAAATTTGCAGAATCTTCTTATAAGAGACTTAGAAATCCAGCCAAGATTTATCTTATAGATACTGGTATCTGTAAAAAGATTACCTCTGCTGATTGGGGAAGGATATTAGAAAATATAGTTTTTTGCCAGTTAAGAAGAAAAGGGGAGGAGATATTTTACTTTGAGGAAAAGAGAGAATGTGATTTTATAATAAAAGACGAGCAAGGTAAATTATTCCCTTGCCAGGTAACCTGGGAGTTAAAAGAGGAAAATAAAGAAAGAGAGATAAAAGGATTGGTTGAGGCCTGCCAGAAGCTAAATATAAAAGAAGGGGTTCTATTCACTTATGATGAAGAGGGCAGCGAAATTGCTGAAGGAATAAATATTAAAATTACGCCAGTATGGAAATGGCTATTGAATTCTAAATAATATTTCTGAAATGTAGGGGTCGGATTCATCCGACCCGTCTGTTCCCCCTTGAGGGGAGAGAGTAGGGTAGAGAAAATATAGTGAGGAAGTGTTAAAAATGAACGATAAACCACCGTCTATTCAAGAATGGAAAGAGTTATATAATGCAGCAATAGAATTTAAGGAAATAGAGTGTTGGAACTGGATGTGGGATACGGATATATTTGGAG
>CAZWFH010000345.1:0-2104 GCA_964632105.1 uncultured Atribacterota bacterium | reverse complement strand
GGAGTGATAGCCCTAATGCTGGTTTTACTACTGGCATGCCCTGGATTAAGGTTAACCCAAATTATCCAGAAATAAATGTTGCCCATAATTTAAAAGATTCAAATTCAATATTCTATTATTACCAAAAAATAATCCAACTTAGAAAAGAAAATTTAATTATGGTCTACGGAGATTATCAGCTTATCTTGGAAGATGATGAACATATTTATAGTTATTTACATACTCTTAATAAAGACCGGTTACTAATTATTCTTAACTTCTTTTCCAGCCAAACAATTTTTAATCTTCCGGAAAATATTAACTATAAAGCTAAAAAATTGCTAATCAGTAATTATGATATTGACGAAGATGAGGATATTAAAAATATATATCTACGTCCTTATGAAGCAAGAGTTTATAAATTATACTAATTGTTAATATAAAAAAGGAGCAGATTGATTAATCTGCTCCTTTTTTATCTATATTATTTTTTTGTATTTTACTCACAAGTTATGGCTTCTACCGGGCAACCATCGGCAGCCTCTTTGCATGATTCAATCAAATCATCTGGTACCTTGTTAACCTTTACTGTTGCTATATCATCCTTCATTTCAAATACTTCAGGACAGGTATCTTCGCATAATCCACACCCGGTACATAAATCTTTATCAACTACAGCCTTCATCTTACATTTTCCTCCTTCTATTATAATTACCGATTTTAAAAATTATTAGGTAATTAATTTTAAATTCAACACCGCTTTAATTTTTATTTTCTTTGTAATTATCGACCAACAATTTCTTAATTATTTACAGCACCAAAAGCATACCTTAAAAAAGGATAAATTTCAAGTTTTTTAATAACTACTTTTTATATTCCGCCAATAACTCTTATACCTCATACTCCAAAAAATCCTCTGCTAATATAGTTTGAGGAAATACGCTCTGGGCTTCAGCAAGTAATTCGCTTTCAGTTATTGCTGGTTTATTATTGCTTGAACCATAACGTGGACTAATGTGAGTTATTATCAACTTTTTAACATGAGCTTCTTTAGCAACCTTGGCAGCTATTGTGGTAGTCGAATGGAAATTTCTCTTAGCTAAGTCTTCTTCCTGTTGGGAGAAAGTTGTTTCATGAATTAGAAGATTAGCACCTTTAGCCAGATGCACTAAATTTTCACAATAGGTAGTATCACCACAAAAGACCATCTTTCTCCCTTTTTTAATTTTGCTTAAAAAATTCTTACCCTGAAAGATTCTTCCATTGGGTAATTCGACTGTTTTGCCTTCTTTTAAAGTACGATAAATCGGGCCAGGAGGGATATTCAATCGGCGGGCTTTGTCTACTAAAAAATGACTCCTATCCTTTTTTTCTTCGACAGAATAGGCATAAGTTTTAATATTGTGATTTACTTCTATGTATCGAACTATATACTCCTCATCTTCCCAGATAATCCCTGCTGATAAATTTGGCGGGATAATTTTTATCTCAATTTCATAAGGGATATAGGTTTTACTTATATTTAAGGTTTCTTTTAAATATTTATCAAGGCCTTTCGGACCAAATATTTGAATTTTTTGCTGATTTTTTCCACCTCTCAAACCTCGGGAAGCCAATAGTCCGGGAAGGCCAAATAGATGATCCCCGTGTAAATGAGAAATAAAAATCTTCTCTAATTTAGATAATTTCAAAGAGGTTTTCTGAATTTGTTTTTGAGTTCCTTCTCCGCAATCCCATAACCATAGTTTGTTTTTTTGAATAAAAACAAGAGCAATAGAAGATACATTACGTTTCAAAGTAGGCATGCCCGAACTGGTGCCTAAAAATATAACTTTCATTAATTTTCACCTAATTTCTTAATCATTTCTTCCACACTCAGTAGCTTGACCTTTTAAAATTTCTATACCATGTGGCAACGCTTCTAATATTATTTCTAAGGATTCTCCTACTCCTTTAGGACTGCCAGGTAAATTTATAATCAAGCTTTCTTTTCTAATCCCTGCCACCCCTCGAGATAATATCGCTCGATTGGTCTTCTCAAAACTTTCACTTCTGATAATTTCACTTATCCCTGAAACTTCTTTTTCTATTACTTCTAAGGTAGCGTCAGGAGTAACATCTCTTT
>CAZWFH010000344.1:0-2107 GCA_964632105.1 uncultured Atribacterota bacterium | reverse complement strand
CTAAATAATCTAATCCTGGTTGTAAAATCTCTTTATCTCCCCGAAATTTATTAATTATAATACCTCTAATCCTTTCTCTTTCTTCTTTAGTTAGAAGCTCCAAAGTCCCCACTATCCAGGCAAAAACACCGCCTTTATCAATGTCACCAATCAAAAGAACCGGACAATCTGCAATTTGCGCCATTCTCATATTAACAATGTCATCTTCTCTTAAATTTATCTCTGCCGGACTACCTGCCCCCTCTATGACAATCACTTCATAATTACGAGCCAGCTTCAAGAAAGAGTCTTTTACTACTGAAATAAGCTGTGACTTATAATTTCTATACTCTTGAGCCTGCATATTGCCTACAGGTTTTCCACATACAATTATCTGAGACCCCATTTCGCTGGTAGGTTTCATTAAAATAGGATTCATATCTACAGTAGGTTCTATCCCACAAGCTTCAGCCTGCACCACTTGTGCTCTTCCCATCTCTCCACCATCTTTAGTAATAAAAGAATTAAGGGCCATATTTTGAGACTTAAAAGGGGTAACTTTAAAACCATCTTGGTAAAATATTCTGCATAGAGCAGTAACTATTATACTCTTACCTACCGAAGATCCAGTACCTTGAATCATAATTACTTTAGCCTTTACATTCTCTCCCCTCATTATAATTAACACTCCAATTCTCACCTTAAAATTAACTTAAGCTCCTTAAGCAATTTAATATTTTCTTTATGAGTACGAACCGCTACCCGAATAAACTTTTCATCCTGTAATATTTCTCGAACTGCGATAATACCGGGAAATCTCTTTTTTTAGCTCTTTGCATTCAGGGTCGGGGTAATGAGAAAAAGGTTCTATGCATAAAAAAATAAAAAACATCACCCTCTTTCTCCACGAAGAGATGATTTTGTATTTACAAACAGGCAGGTCTCCTGGCTCAGGGGTCAACCTAATTATACTGTGCCTTCCCGTCCGAGATTCACTCTGATTGCTGGACAGTGGCTTAGTACAGCTTTCGTCTCCCATTACAGTAGCGGGACTGCGGTGGATTTTCACCACTCTTCCCTTAAACCTGTTTATCCTCTAAAAAATATTTTATTATTTGTAGTCACGCTCGTTTGTTACAATTGATCGCCTCATTAAAAAAGATCTTTATTGTTGAACATAGCACAATATACATCACTTTCACTAAGACATCGAACTGGGCACGTTTTACAAAAACTACGCAGCTCATCCCACGCTTTTGAAAGTGCATCCAACATCTTATTAACCATTCTATCGTTAAAGTTGGGGAAATACTCTTCTATCACTTCATAGAAAAAGCACATCTCCCCGCTTTTGCCAGATATTACTTCTAAGATAACATCTCTTATCTTCTTGGACATATAAATTGAAAACTCAGCAAGGACTTCGTCACTGATTTTGTATTTCTTCAGTTTTTTTCCAATATTATCCTTCATATTATCATACATTCCCATTGATAACTCGTAACAAAACCAGTTCAGTTTTGTCTTCTCACTCTCGCAGGAATAGAATAAGGTCGGTTTTATCGTGCTTATTCCATATTTCTCTTTTTCTTTTATTCTTACCACCATCTTCTATTATGTGTAATTGATTTAAAATACATCCTATCTTTATTTCATATAATATTCCCTGGTTACAATTTATTGTTAGGTCTGGTTTTTATTTATTGTATTTTCCCTATTTTAATATAATAATCTATTAATCTATTAATTAAGTTTTTTCCCTTTGGAGTAACCCAAAATTTTTTAATTCTTCCCATTCCTATTCCAGGAATTAGCTCTTTCTCTTGAGTTGTAATTACCCCCAGCCATTTTAAATATTTTAGTAGAATTACATCTGCTACTGTAATTAAATCATCAAATACTTCTTTAGAAGATTCCATTTTCTCTATCTTATTACCATAGAGTTTATGAACGAGCTCTTCTATTTTAATCTTTTTATTTACTTCAATTTCGTTAAAACAATAAAGTATATCTATAAATTTATTTTGATATTCTTCGGCAAATACAGTTAAATATTCCCATATGGGGATTTTAGTCCAATTCACTTTTTCTACCCAGGTAAAGAATAATTCAAATAATTTTTCTCCAT
>CAZWFH010000343.1:0-2114 GCA_964632105.1 uncultured Atribacterota bacterium | reverse complement strand
CAGTTTCAGCTATTATAACTTCAACTTCATTGGCAGTAGCACAGAATATAGAACATATTTCTGGACAATTTTTTATAGCATTCAATACATTGATAGGAAAAGCATCTTTTAAAATAATTACAAAAACATGTCCTGCCCCAATAGCTTTCACATTTTTTATAGCCAGGGCTTTTAGTTCTGAATCATTTCCTTCTGCCCTCACCAGACAAGGACCAGAAGCCTCATTAAAAGCCAGACCAAATTTTACTCCCGGGACAGTACTAACCATCACTTCATAGAGGTCTTCGGCAGTTTTAATAAAATGAGTCTGCCCAATAATAATGTTGGCATCTTCAGGAAATTCCATTCTCACTGTCTTTAATTCCATTCATATTACCTCCTTTTTTATAATATTCTTCACCAAGACCTTTTTCCCTTCTATTTTTCAAAAAAAATGTCAAAATATATTTTTTCTTTTTATTTATTATCTTATCTTTTATATTATGATATAATTGTTTATATTTTACCATAGTTTAGATAAAATATTTAGTATTAAACTCAACTTAAGGAGCCTCTTAATGAATTTTTGGGTTAAAATCCGCCAATCTTTATTTATCGAACAGAATGTTTCTGTATTATCCTTGACGGTTTTATTTGTTCTTATCGGCTTTTTTAGCTGGTATCCTGTTCTACCTATTTATCTTAGAGAATTGGGGGCAAACGATTTTCAAGTAGGATTTTCTTACACCTTGCTTGCCCTCTCCATTACCCTAATGCAATTTTTAGGAGGAATACTCTCTGACCGTTTTGGACGTAAGTTTTTAATAGTTATTCCCAGTTTTCTCTTCCCGCTAATATATATTTTGGCCGGTAATTCTTCTCATTGGAGTACTTTAATACTTTTTCTTATCATCGCTAATAGTTTAAGCGCTCTACAATTACCTTCTTTCTATTCGATGATTGCTGAATCTGTTCCAAAAAATAAAAGAGGCAAAGCCTATGGTGGATTTGAATTATTTGTTATTTTAGGAATTACCATAGGCCCGGCCATAGGGATGATATTGATTCCTCGGGTAGAAATTAGATACTTGTTTTATTTTACTTCTTTTGTTACTTTTTTATGTGCCGTAGCCAGAATACTCTGGTTAAAAGAAACTCATCATTTTCGTACAGAAATTAGTAAATTTGATTCTTTTAAAAGTTTATTTAACAAAAAGATGTTACTTACTGTCTTAGCCCTTTCTTCTCTCTTTCTTTTGTTTAATCTTGCCACTCAGGGACCTTTTTTATCTTTGTATGCTAATGAAGTAATGAATTTGGATAAATCTAAAATCAATTTACTTTTTGCCTTAGGGGGGGTTGCAGCAGTTATATATAGTCTTTGGGGAGGCAAAATCATTGATAAATGGGGCAGTAGAAAAGTATTGTTGTATAGTGCGTCAGGTCTGGGAATATTTATGATTTTGTGGAGCTTAAGTTCTCCTTTATGGCCGGCTATTATTCTATTTGCAATATTATACATTTTTTCCCAGAGTTGTCATATTGCTTATGGTTCGTTTCTGGCTGATATAACTCATCAACAATCAAGAGGATTAGTTATCGGATTTATCGGGACCTGCACTGGCTTGATCGGTTCTATCGGACCTTCTCTAGGAGGATATTTAAAGTTCCAGTTTGGTCCTTCATCACCTTTTTGGGCTGGATTAATATTTGCTCTAATAACTTCTTTGTTATTGATAAAAGTAAAAGATTAAAGCTATAAAAAGATTACACTATTTTTATCATGATTAGTTTTTTTCAGTTTTGCTTTATTAAATTTATATTTTCGGTTATGAATTACAAATTAGTACGTAGTATGTCGTATATAGTAAAGAGTAGTGTGGAGCGGATAGCGTTCAGGAGGTAAGGGTTTGATACATCAAACCCGTTTCGGGTCGGATAAATCCGACCCCTACAAAAAAATCTCGAAATATATACAGAACTTTTATTATCTTTTCTTTTTAAAAAAAGAGAGTAATTGAATATATAAATCAAGGGGGATGAAATACAAAAAGTGAATAATAATGAAACACAAAAATATAAAGCCATATTTTTTGATTTTGGAGGGACATTGATGTGTGCTGAAAGTGACAATG
>CAZWFH010000342.1:0-2133 GCA_964632105.1 uncultured Atribacterota bacterium | reverse complement strand
CTTTTCTTTTTACCCTTTTAAGGTAACTAAGTTCTTCTTGAACCTTCTTCAAGCCCTCTTCGGTTAGCATTACTTTCTTATCAAGTACCATAAACATCTCTCCTCGCTAAAAATTATTGTATTTAAATTGTATTTAAATAGTAAATAATAAATATTTCCTTTAAAAATTAAATATAAGCACCATTAACTTTTCTGATAGATAATAGTACTTATATTATATAATAATCTTTAATAGAGATTATAAGATATCTGTATTTTATTGTCAAATAAATTCTTCATCTAAATACCCCACTAAAGTTTACACTAACCGCTATATTACTATATTATTATATTATTTATTAGATTAATCCTAATTTTTTCCCAGCCCTTTCAAAAATATCCAGAGCTTTATTAATATCTTCAGAAGTATGTGTTGTTAAAACATGAGCTCTTAGTCTATTAGTCCCTTTAGGAATTGCCGGGAAAAGAATTGGACAGATAAATACCCCTTCATCATTAACCATTTTGCATAATTCTAAAGTATCTTCTTCATTCCCCACTATAAGAGGAACGATAGCAGTAATACTACCCCCTGTATTATAACCCATAGAATCTATTCCTTCTTTAAATCTTTTCATATTCTTTTGTAAATTTTCTATACGTTCCGGCTCATCTTCAATAACCTCCAAACAGGCAATAGCGGCAGCAGCTGTTACTGGAGGAAGAGGAGCGGAAAAGATAAACGGTCTTGAATTATGTTTTAAATAATCAATCATATCTTTATTCCCGGCTATATATCCTCCTACAGAGGGAATAGTTTTACTTAAGGTTCCCATATGAATATCCACAACACCTTTAAGGCCAAAATGTTCTTCTATACCATGACCGGTCTTCCCCAACACCCCTATAGAGTGAGCTTCATCTACCATTACTTTGGCATGATACTTTTTAGCTAGCCGAGATATCTCTGGTAAATTAGCTACATCTCCCTCCATACTGTATACTCCATCTACTATTACTATTTTATTAACAAATTCTTCAGAATTAGCTAAAATCCCTTCTAAACTCTTCATATCATTATGTAAAAAAGTTTTATATCTTGCTCCGGAAAGTATGCATCCATCAATAATACTAGCATGATCTATTTTATCAATTACAACTAGATCTCCTCTTTGATAGAGAGAAGTAATCGCTGCCAAATTAGTAACATATCCACTTGTGTAAGTAATGGCATCTTCTGCACCCTTGAATTCAGCAATTTTTGCTTCCAATTCTTCATGCATTTTAGTAGTCCCTGACAATAGTCTAACACCGGAGGTCCCTACTCCATATTTTTCAATAGCTTTAATAGCTGCTTCTTTTAATTTAGGGTGATTAATTAATCCTAAATAGTTATAAGAAGCAAGCATTATTTTTTCTTTTTGGTCAATTAATACCCTTGATTCTGATGTATTTTCTACAGTTTTTAGATAAAAAAATTTGCCTTCCTTTTTCATTTTTCCTACTCTTTGTTTAAGTTCATTTATTCTGTCTTCTAACAAAATTGTCATTTTTATTTCCCCTTTTTTATAATTTTTTTCAATTTAACTTTTCTATTCTTGGTTTAAAACCTACTTTTTCTATTAATTTTAAATAATCTTCCGGTTGTAATTCTTCCGGAGATTTTCCGGATATAGCTACTAGGGTAGCTTGAAATACATTGGTCCCAAAAGACCTTCCTTCAAATTCCGGAGTTGTAGTAATCAGATAATTTACCCCTCTTTTCTTAAGATCCTCCACATTGGAACTGGTAACAGTATTGGTTATAACAATCTTCCCTTCCATATCCTGGGGCATATACTGGCTTATAGCTAAATAATCACCGGCAATTATATCAGCATCGTAAAAATATTTAACATACTTTAAATTAGATTTCTCCTGCTTTTCGCCTGTAGGATATAAATATTTTATAGGAACATGAACCAATATAGGCAATAATAAACGTGCAAATATGTTAATAGTCTTAAAAGAATGCATGGCAATAGGAATATTTAAACCAAATATCAAGTCTCCAAAAGTCATCTCACATCCAGCCTCTATTAAACCCTCTGCCATTCCAAATCTATCCACAGTAATAGTAACTAAAGCTTTTTTTCCTTTTAAGCTAATATCAGT
>CAZWFH010000341.1:0-2136 GCA_964632105.1 uncultured Atribacterota bacterium | reverse complement strand
TAGTTCTCATAATATATTCACCTTTTCTCAGTTATCTATCACCTTTTTTATTTATCTCCTCTCCCATACTCATCATCAAATCTCACGATATCATCTTCTTCTAAATACTCTCCCATTTGTACTTCTATAATTTCTAAAGGAATCTTGCCCTGATTTTCAACTCTATGTTTTTGCCCCACTTTTATAAAAATACTTTCACCGGCTAAAATAAATCTAACTTCATCGTCTAAAGTAACTTTAGCCATACCCTTAACCACTATCCAATGTTCACTTCTATGATGATGCAGTGTCATTCCCATGAAAATGGGAATCCATTATCCCCTCTCCCCTCGGAGGGAGAGGGTTAGGGTGAGGGGGAATTCACTAAAAACTGTCTTTTTATTTTGCATTTTTCTTTGGATTTTATTTCTTCATCACTCATTACTTATTACTCATCACTGTATCCGCAACTTGCATCTTTCTTTATATTTTATATTTTGTTTTTTACTCGCAACTAAATTCTTATTTTTCTTTATCACAAATTACTTATTACTGTATTTGCACCTTGCAACCTTCTTTATCTTTTCTTCCCTCGATACTTGATACTGTTTTCCACTCTATCTATATACTGTTTCAGGTCTTAGAAAATTTTAAAATATTTTCTATTTATCTAATGCCTGGCATAAAAATTATCCTTTCGATTTTTCCCTTGACAATAAAGATAATAATGTTATTATGTAATAAATAGATGTCCTAATTAGACGGAGGTATATTATGACTACTCAAGAAAAAGTAACTATTTCATTACCCAAAGATTTAGTCAATACTCTAAGAGAAATGATTCCTGATAGAAAGAGAAGTAAATTTATTGCTGATTTATTAAAAAAACAATTCCAAAAGCAAAAAGAACAAACCCTAATAAAAGCTTATAAAGATGCTTACACTGAAATAAAAACAGAAAATCAAGAATTCGAAGGGACTATAAATGATGAGGTATCCTAAAAAAGGAGAAATATATTTAGTCAATTTTGATCCAACTATCGGACACGAAGTAAAAAAGAAAAGACCTGCTCTAATTTTATCCAATAATATTCACAATCAATATTCACCCTTAGTTACTATTGCTCCCTTATCTTCCAACACAAATAAGGTATACCCTTTCGAAATATATATTCCAAAGACCATGGCAGACTTACACGAAAATTCTAAAATAATGATTATACAACTTAGAAGCATAGATAAACAAAGGCTAATAAATAAAATAGGAAATATTGAAGACAGAGAAATTACAAATAAAATAAACAAAATAATCAGCGAACATTTCGCCCTATAATTTACCTACAATTACCTCCGGAACTATTTGATTTTATAAATGAAACAAAGGCACCAGAGTTGTCATAAAGAAAATAGACAGGCGGGACGCCTGTCCTACTCTTGTTTTCTCCTCCTCCTTCGAGGGGGGAGGATTAAGGTGGGGGTGAGTGAATTAGTATTTTTGTCCTTCTTTTTCTTCATCGATACTCAATACTGTTTTTCTATCTTGCATCTTTATTTATATCTTGCATTTTAATTGGTGAATTGGGCAATTAAATAATCTTGCAACTCGCATCTCGCAACTTGCATTTATTGTATTTTTCTTTTTTCTGTCATTGCGATGGAGTGAAACGACTGAAGCAATCTCTACTAAAAACTAAAAACGAATAACTAAAAACCATCCTATCCTTTTGCATTTTAATCGGTCAATCGGTCAATTAAATAATCTTGCACCTTGCAACCATCCTTATCTCTTCTTCGCTATATACTCTATACTCGATACTGTTTTTTGCTTGATACTATATACTGTTCTTGTATCTTCCATCTTGTCTTTATCTCCTGTATTTTCTTTTCTATACTCGATACTTGATACTTGATACTGTTTAGTTTACTGTAACCAGGGAGGTGATTTTATGATCAAATTTTCGCTCTTCTCTTCATCTTAGATTATCATAAACAAGCAAAACCGGGAATATTATTCCCTGCGCTTCTCTGAAGTGCAAAAAGAACTCTCCGGCATGAAGGTGGGGTTAGGTTCATCCCGTTAAAGCAAAAAAAAAGGGGACTGGTGTAAATGGCAAGTAGAAATGCACCTAGCGCGGAAAACAATTTTGCACCTCCTAG
>CAZWFH010000340.1:0-2136 GCA_964632105.1 uncultured Atribacterota bacterium | reverse complement strand
TCCCAGCCCCGTAAATCCTCCTTCCGGATGCCGATTTCATACCAGATGCCCTTATGTAAAAACTATATGTAAAGAAGAAGAACCAGAACTAAAATGTTTTGAAAATAATCATTATATAGCTTGCCATCTGTTTTCCTAAATGGTTAGATAAAAAAGGTTATGCCTATATCTTTTCTCTATTTTCCCTTGATTTACTTTCTTCCTCTTTCTTAACGCGAAACTCGATACGGATTAGTTACCCAGTTACCCGGTTTGCCGGTTGTCCAGTTAATACTAGTCGTTAATTTCAAATATAGGTTCTCAGTTGTAAGATGAGGGTTAGTTGATACAGTTAACCAACCTGATTTTAATTCTTCAACCGGGTAACAGGTAAACTGGCTAACCATCTTTGCGAGATACGATTCACGAGATACGAGATACGATTTTTGCTATACGCTCCACGCTACTCTTCACGCGATACTTGATACTATATACTCGATACTTTCTTTTTATGGTTTTGTATTTTTAGTAAAAAAATGGTATAATTTAAGAAAGTAAAAAGATAGGAAGTGAGTAGCGGGTTTAAAAAATCCAAAAAAATGTTTAAAATTGGTGATAAAGTATCTCATCCTTCCTTTGGGGTTGGAGACGTTGAAAATATAGAAGAAAAGAAAGTACTGGGGCAAAAAGAAAAATACTATATCTTAAAATTAATGGTAAATGAAATGACTTTGATGGTTCCGGTTAATAAAGCTGATGAAATAGGTTTAAGGTATATTATTGACCCTGAAACTGTGCCAGAGGTTTTAAACGTGTTAGGCCATAAGATGGACGATGAAATGGATGGAAATTATAAGCAGAGGATAAGATCTCAAACAGAGATGGTCGATAGCGGAGATATCTTAAAAGTTGCTCAGGTAGTAAAAAATTATACTCATCGAGATACTGTAGAAAAACTATCTTCTACGGAACGTGGTTTATACGAGAGAGCTCGCAAGATTTTAGTGGGTGAAATTAGTGCTGCTTGTAATATTGAAAAAAATAAAGCAAAATATATAATCAAAGAAGCAGTTAACAAAGGGGATAGAAAAAGGCAAGCAAAAGGTCATTAAAAGTTATAAGTTTTTTAATATTTAAAATAAATATAAGATAAAATGGAAAGCCTATGGGAAATCATAGGCTTTTTGTGTGAATGATAATAAGAATTATTTTGATTTGAATATTTGATAATGGTATATTATAACTAATTAAGTATCCAGAATTCAGGAGTCAGAAGGATTAAATAAAAAGGAGAAACATTTATCATGGCCAAGATTATTGATGGAAGAAAAATTGCTAAAGAGATTAACGAATCTTTAAAAGCAAAAGTAGAAAATTTTATTAAAAAAAATAAATTAACTCCTAAATTAGCAGTAATTATTGTCGGGGAAGACCCCGCTTCTTTATTTTATGTAAAAATGATTGCCAGATCCTGCGAAAGAGCTTCTATTGATTTTGAAAAACACAGTCTTCCCGGAAAAACCAGCGAAAAAGAACTCCTTAAACTTATAGATAATTTAAATGAAGATAAAAAAGTAAGTGGGATTATAGTGCAAGTTCCCCTTCCTGAGCATGTAAATCAGGAACGGATTCAGGAAGCAGTAAATCCTTCCAAAGATGTAGATTGTTTTAACCCCATTAATATGGGAAGACTGGCTTTAGGTAAACCCGAGTTTTTGCCTTGCACGCCTTATGCAGTATATGAATTAATGAAAAGAGAAAATATCGTAGTAGAAGGGAAACATACCGTTATTGTGGGAAGGAGTAATATTGTAGGAAGACCGATGGCGCTCATACTTCTCCAGAAAAAAAAGTATGCTAATGCTACTCTTACTATCTGTCATTCTCGAACCAATGATTTAAGCTACTTTACTCGTCAGGCAGATATCCTAATTGCTGCAATAGGAAAACCGGAGATAATTAAGCGGGATATGGTAAAAGAGGGAGCAGTGATTATTGATGTAGGAACTAATGAGGTGGAAGGAAAATTGGTGGGGGATGTAGCTTACGAAGAAGTCTTAGATAAGGCATCTGTCATTACCCCGGTTCCGGGAGGAGTAGGGCCGATAACTAATGTTATGCTGATGCAGAATACTTTAAAGGCAGCAGGAAAATTAG
>CAZWFH010000339.1:0-2137 GCA_964632105.1 uncultured Atribacterota bacterium | reverse complement strand
ACCTTGAGCAGGTTATTCTTACCGAAACCCTTTCTTTTTGTATAGAGAAAGATTATAATTATACGATATTTAGGAATGTATTAAATAATTATCCTTTAACTTCTTTAAACGAGAATTTAGAACTTATGGGGTTTTATTGTTTACCCTTCAGCGATAAAGATAATCCGGTATTTGTAGTGGATATGAGTAAACCCTGTATAGTCAATCTGGATACCGAGACAATTATAAAGGAACCTTTCTGCCAAAATTTAAACATTAAAAAATCAGTTATAATATCACGTAAAAGATTATTAAAATCGTTTACTACTTTTTATCCCGGGAATATTGTTTTACCATTTAATATAAATTTAATTAACCAGACTATTGTGAAGAAAATTTGTAAGATAAATGATGTTTCGACAACACCGTTAATCCCTCGAGCTTTAGGAAAGTCAATGTGTGTGCCCTTTGGAAAGATACTGCACAAGATGGTAGTACCTAACACGGTAACTAAATCTCTCCATACGGAAAAAATATTTGCTTCCGATATGAAAAGTTTTGAGATTGGTGCTTTCCCCAATTATATGAGTCTGGAAAATCAGGTTAAAATAATTCATTCATTTGATATGCCCGTAATTCTTATTGATGACTATTTGCATAAAGGGTATAGAATAAAGACCCTTGAGCCTTTATTTAAAAAATATGATATCAAAATTAAAAAAATAATTGTGGGAGCACTGTCCGGTAGTGGGAAAGAGATAGCAACTATATTAAATAGAGATGCTGATTGTGCCCATTTTATTCCCAATCTCAGGCTTTGGTTTAATGAAAGTGAATTGTATCCTTTTGTTGGTGGAGATGCATTAATGAGAAAGATAAGGACTCAGGGAAATTTAGTTAGATCTATCAGTCAGGTACTACCCTATACTTTCCCTTCATTTATTAAAAATGTTTCTGCGAAAACCATCTATAATTTTTCCGAAGTTTGTATTGAAAATGCTTTAACCATATTAGAAGCTCTGGAAAATGAATATCAAGTAATTCAACAAAGAAAGTTGACTTTAGACCATTTAGGAGAAGTGATTATTTATCCTCGGTATCCTGACCAGGGAGAAGATATGGATTATAATCTTAATCTTAGTCCCTCTCATTATTTAAGAAATAGCCTTGAACTTTTACGACGTACCAAAGGAATAGCAGACAGGAAAATGTGAAACCAAAATTCGTATCTCGTATCTCGTGAATCGTATCTCGTTTAAGATTAGTTTGTTGGTTAGTCAGTTACCCAGTTAGCAGGTTAAGGAAATTGAAAGTAAGAGTAAAGCGCAAAACCAAAACTTAAAATTTAAAATTGAGATAAAAAGTTTTGAATTTTAAATTATGGTTTTTCGTTTTTCGCTTTAAATTTTTAATTTAATAGTAATCTATAAATCAATTTATCTATTCCGCAAACTGAAAAAATTATAATTATAAGAAGGATTTTTAATGTTCTTCTACAAATTAAAAGATAAAATACTAATTTCCCAATCGGAATACAATGAATTAAAGAGAATATCCGAAAGCGAAGCCGAAGAGAGCAAAGAAATAGTTTATGTACTTAATCGGATAAACCCTTTAAAATCAAGAAGATATTTTAGTATTACCGATACATCTCTAATCTTTTTAAAAGAAGAGGGTATCCACCTACTGCAAAAATCCAAGAAGATTGATTCTAATTTACCACCATGGCTTAAAGAAAGAATAAAAGAAAAAAGAGTGAGTTCACTTAATACCGAATATCCTAACTGGCAAGATGTATTAAATTATAAATTCCCTTCCCGGTGGAAAGTTAATATTATAGGATTGGGTGATGTAGGAGGGATTCTCCTTACCGGCTTGAGATTATTGGGAGGAAATTGTATTGAATCTATCGGAATATATGATAAAAATATAAACTCAATAAAGAGATGGGAATTGGAGGCGAATCAGATATTTTGTCCTTTTTCTGCTCAGAAATTTCCCGAGGTTTCCCCGATAAGAGAAGGGAATATTTTTGATTGTAATATGTTTGTATTTTGTGCAACAGTAGGAGTTCCTTCTTTGGGAGAAAAACAAGAAGATGTGAGAATGAAGCAATTTAGAGGAAATTTTAAGATAATCTCTGATTATGCCCGAAAAG
>CAZWFH010000338.1:0-2145 GCA_964632105.1 uncultured Atribacterota bacterium | reverse complement strand
TTTTTTAATAATAATTGTTATAGAATATGGATATATTTTAAAGAAAATTTAAAAAATGGAGGTATTTTTTAATGCCAGAACCACAAGAAGAAGAAATTGATTTGCGCGAATACATCAATGTCTTACTAAAAAGAAAAAGTGTAATTATCTTAATCTTTTTAATAGCGGTGATTGCCACCGCCCTGGTAAGCTTTTTTTACTTAAAACCTGTTTACGAAGCAAGTACTATCTTAATGATTTCCAAACCAAAATATCAAGTGGAGCTTGAACCTAAAATACAAACTCAATTTACCCCGGAGGTCTCTTTAGCAACTTACGAAAGTTTAATAAAAGATAGAGAAGTTGAAGAAGAGGTAATAAAAAAGTTAAATCTGGATCAACCGCCTTATGGATTGACCCCTGATAGTCTACAGGGAATGATTACTATTGAATCATTGAAAAATACCAATCTTATCAAGATGAGTCTACAGACTGGTGACCCTAAATTAGCAAAAGATATAGCTAATGTTTGGGCAGCTCTATTTGTAGAAAAAAACAAAGATCTTAATTTACAAGAAAGTAAAGAGGCTCAAGGATTTATTGAAGACCAATTAAAAATTTCCAATCAAAATCTTTCTACAATCGAAGATGGAATCCGAGAATTTAACGAAACCAATAATATTGAAATATTTGATAGCGAAATAAAAGGTAAAACAGCAAAGGTATTAAATTATGATTTAAGATTAGCAGATATTAAATTATCACTTCAAAAAGAAAAGGCAATGAAAGAACAAGTTATTATAGCATTAAATGAACAGGATAAAGTAGTAAAATTAAGCAAATCAATAACTAATGATCAGTTTTTTCATCAATTAATGTCAAGACTTACTAATGATAATTTAAATAACATTAATCTGACTTATGTTAGCGAAGAAATAAACCCAATTTATTATGATTTAGTTCAGCAATTAATTTCTACAGATATTTCAATTAATTCTTTACAAGCAGAAGAAAAACAATTAAAAGAAAATATTGATGATTACTGGGAAAGAATTGAAAATCTGAAGCAAGAATTAGCTCAAGAAAAATTAACTCAATCGCGTCTGGAAAGAGAATATAATACCGCTAAAGGAGTTTATGATGTTCTTTCTCAGAAAAATGAGGAAGTCAAAATTGCTGTAGCTACAGAATCAGGATTGGTTAAGATTGCCAGCCTGGCTTATGAACCAAAATTTCCCATTAAGCCAAACAAAAAATTAAATATCTTAATCGCCGGGGTGCTTGGCCTCTTTGTAGGTATCTTTGTCGCCTTCTTCCTTGAATTCTGGCAAAAAGGAAAATAAGAAAGTAAAAAAAGGGATTTTATAATAATGAGAATAAAAGAAAACATATTTATATTGATATTCTTATTCTTAATAATTTTTTTATCTGCCAGCAATATTTTTACTTTTGAGCTCTTTGCCCAAAATACTGATACTGCACCCAAAACTGTTCCACGCACCGTCCTGGTGGAACTTTTTGTCCAGGAAGGCTGTCTTACCTGTCCTACTGCTGAATTCTGTCTGGAAGACTTAGCCTGGGAATATGGCACTTCCAAATTTATTCTCGTACAGGAACACCTCTGGGGAGATGGTTATGATACCCCGGAAACCAGTGCCCGTTATGACTGGTATGTGGGAGATGGCAAGAAAGGCACCCCCGACGTATTTATCGATGGTTTAACTAAAAGGCTTCAAGGCCTTGCTTGTGACTGTGTTGAAGGAAATTATGAATGCTATAAAGACACTATCGACGAGGAACTTGCCCGGCCATCTCTTCTTGAATTGACTGCGATTAAGACCCCTCACCCTAACCCTCTCCCTCAAGGGGCGAGGGAAGAATTGGAAAAATCTCCTCAAGGGGAGAAAGAAAATGGAGAATCTCCTCAAGGGGAGAAGGAAAAGGACGAAGAATCTCCTCAAGAAAAGAGGGAAGAAGAAATAGAAGACAATCAAGGAGTAGATGAGGCGAAGGGAGAAGATAAAGAAGGAGAGTTAATAGAAGAAAATGTATTAAATATAATTATTGAAGGAACAGTAAAAAATATAAGCAATACCCCTTTAAAAGATTTCGCGGTCTGCGGAATGGTCGGTAAGGAAGGGGACGAGTCCGGCCTGTATAACTATA
>CAZWFH010000337.1:0-2148 GCA_964632105.1 uncultured Atribacterota bacterium | reverse complement strand
CCTATACCGATCATGGAACTTATACCTGCAGAAATAAAAAATGCCAGGTATATAAAAATTGACTCTGTCATATTGTATCCTATACTTTAAAATGATTCTTTATAACTTTTGAAATTTTCTCTGTGCTTATCCCGAGTATGGTCATTTGTTTTAAAAATGTTATCAAAACTTTAAGAAATAATTTATTTTCTTTCTCTACTTGCATTATTTTTTACTATCTTCAAGAATATCTCCACCAGCTGGGGGTCAAACTGGGTGCCGGCACAACTTTTAATCTCCTTTAGGGCTTTAGTCTTAGTTATGGGCCCTTTATAAGGGCGGCGGGATTGCATCACATCATAGGCATCGACAATAGAGATGATACGGGAAAGAAGGGGAATTTTTTCTCCTTTTAGACCATCCGGGTATCCGGTACCATCCCAGTGTTCATGGTGGTAGAGGATCTCCTGGGCGATGGGGGCAAAATCAGGGATGTTCTTAGCCATACGATATCCTATACGGGAGTGTTCCCTCATCTTCTCCCATTCGGAAGGGGTTAGGATATAAGTCTTAAAGAGGATACTATCGAGAATACTGATTTTACCGATATCGTGAAGTAAGGCTAAGAGTTTTAAGTTTCCTAACTGGTACTCTGTAAGCCCTACTCTTTTACCTAAAGATAAAGCTAATTCCTGAAGTCTCTGGGCATGATCAGAGGTATGGGGGTCCCGCTCGGCAAGGACGATACGGAAGGCCTCTAAGAAATGTTTTTCTCTGCTTTTACCATTGAAGAGTTTATCCTGGTACATATTACGGTCAGCTTCTTTAAGGAGAGAGTTTGTATCTTTATATTCTCCTCCCTGAGTGGTATGACCTAAAGAGATATTCGGTCTTAAGTAGATGGGCTCTATCTTATCTTGCTGGCAGACTTTTTTAATTCTTTCACAAAACTCACGAGTCTGTTCGGAGGTGGTAAAAGGTAGAAGTATTGCAAACTCATCTCCACCGATACGGGCCAGGATGTCTCCCTGGCGGGAGACAGAAGTAAGGACCTGGGAGAGGTGTTGTAAGAGTCTATCTCCTTCATGATGGCCAAAGGTATCATTTACTACTTTTAGTCCATTGACATCGAGCATTACTATACTCAAAGGATAGAAGCGGGAATTATTCAACCTTTTTAATTCTTCCTCGAAGTAGGCCCGGTTGTAAAGACCAGTTAGGGAGTCATGGAAGCTTAGATGTCTGATTCTTTCTTCGGAGCTTTTACGCTCGATAGCAGTAGCTACCTGGGAGGAGACGAATTCTAAGAGTTTGATGTCTTTTTCGGTGTAAAGCTCAGGATTAGTATAACTTTGGACAGCCATAGCACCTATTACCCTGTCTCCTATCTTTAGGGGGACTCCTAACCAGACTTTACGTAATATGCCAAACCATTCTTTAAATTCCATCATAAACTTTTTCCCTTTAATCATTTCTTGATTAACAAAAATTGATTTACCTGTTTTTATGACATAAGCAATTAAAGAATTATGATTAATAGTTCTTGGAAGATGGATAGGCTTGGTATTATCAATATTATAAGGGAAGAATATTTTATCTTCCTTCTCATCTACCAGGGCGATATAAAAATTGGTGGTATCGATGATGGTGCCTAACTCTTTGTGGATAGTTTTATAAAGTTGATTAAGAGATATAGGGGAGTTGGCAGCTTTGGAGATATTGTATAAGACCTGTTGAAGTTGCTCATTTCGTTTGCGTTCAGTGATGTCCACAAAGATGCCTTCTATTCCTACAATATTTCCTTCTTTATCGTAATAGTAATGACTGGTATCAGAGATAATTAGATGAGAGCCATCTTTCTTCTTTAAAGTAATTTCAAAGTCTTTAAGATTCCCTTTATTCTTTTCTAACTCTTTAAGATACTTTTTTCTTTCTTCCGGAGTAAAGTATAAATGTTGGGAGGTATTTTTTCCTAAGATATCCTCAGGAGAATTATAACCAAATAATTTAGCTCCTTCCGAATTTATCATTATAAGATTCCCATCTTTATCTGCGCGATAGTAAGCTCCAGGCATATTCTCGAAGAGAGTACGGTATTTCTTCTCAGATTGTTTTATTATTTCTTCGGCTTTCTTATAGTCAGTAATATCTCTGGTGATAAAAAGCAGT
>CAZWFH010000336.1:0-2149 GCA_964632105.1 uncultured Atribacterota bacterium | reverse complement strand
TTAATTTTCTCCCCAAAATTAAAGGATGGACATCGTATCCAAAACCTACCCGCATAATCTCTCCTCTTTAATAGTCGTTAGTGAATAGTGAGTAGTCGTTAGTATTAAATACAGGTTTTCAGTTGTCAGCTTATTGCAACTTATAACTTATTATATATTACTTATTACTTATTACTTATTACTGTTTTTTATCCGCTCCACGCTATTTATTATTCTGACTTCTTTTCTTTCTTCTTCACTATTCACTAACGACTAACGACTAAATAGTATGCACTACCCAGATTGATTTATATTCTGATTTTAATCTTTCGTAAATTTTTAAAGCCTGTTCTTTGTTTTGAGCTATTCCAAAAACCGTAGGACCGCTGCCGGACATAAGAGCCCCCATAGCACCCTCTTCTATTAATCTATCTTTAATTTTTCTAATTTCCGGGTATCTTTTAATTATTAACCCTTCGAAAGAATTAAATAGATTTTTTGCAATCCCCTGAAGTTCCCTCTCTTTTAGGGCTTTAAGCATGGCTATAGTATTATTCTTCTCCCTCTTAATCAGGCCTAAATCAAGATTATTATAGGCCCACTTGGTAGGTATTTCAAACCCAGGATTTATTATTATAGTCCACAGTGGTGGATTGATCGGAGGTAGAGGAGTTACTTTTTCCCCTTTATGGTAAGCAAGGGCAGTACCATTCTGGATACAAAAAGGGACATCCATCCCTAATTCTTCTCCTATTTCCCTTAAATCCTTATTGCTTAAATTTAAAACAAAAAGTTTGTTTATTCCTACTAAAATAGAGGCAGAATTAGCAGACCCCCCCGCCATCCCGCTGGCTAGAGGAATTTTTTTATTAATTTCTATTTTGACTCCCTTTGTTACTCTATATCGTTTAAGAATCTTCTCTGCTGTCCGATAGGTTAAACTTTGGGTATCGACAGGAATCAGAGGATGACTGCATTTTATCTTTATCCGTTCTTTTTCTTCCTTAATAAATATTTTGTCAGCAAGGTTAATAGATTGCATTATGGTCTCGATATCATGATATCCATCCTGACGTTTTCCCAGTATATGTAGAGTCAAATTTATCTTGGAATAGCTATCTATTTCAATTTTATTCATAATTTAAACTTAAATCCAAATCCTTTCTTTAGAAAAATATCCGCTACAATTATATCAAAGGGAGTAGTTATTTTAATATTTTCCTCTGAACCTATTATCAATTTTACTTTATGCCCATATCTTTCCACAATCGCAGCATCGTCTGTGGCTAAATATTTATCTTTAAAAGCCTGATGATAGGCAGGTAAAATTATATCATATTTAAAAGTTTGGGGAGTTTGAGCTCTCCATATCTCTTCTCGATTAAGAGTTTTATTTATAAAAAAATTATTTTCACTTTTTTTTACAGTGTCTTTAATAGGAATAACTGCAATCGCTGCTCCATATTTCTGTGCATTTTCGATTGAATCCCGGATGATAGTTTCTTCAACTAAAGGACGGGCACCATCGTGAATCACTACTATATCTGTATTTTTTTCCAGCGCCTTAAGACCATTATATATTGAATCCTGCCTGGTTTCTCCTCCATCAACTAATTCTTGAACTTTAGAAAAATTGTATTTTAATATTATATTTTTGTGACATATCTCCTTTTCCTCTGGGCTAACTATGAGATATATTTTATCAATTAACTTACATTTTTCAAATTTTTCAATGGTATAGGCTAAAATTGGTTTGCCAGAAATAAGAATAAATGGTTTGCTTGTTTTAGCATTCATTCTTTTACCCTTGCCGGCTGCCGCAACTAAAGCTACTATTTTCATCTTTTCCCATCCGAATTTTTAATTGTAAAAGGAATTTCTAGGTACCCTTCAATAACCATATCTGTTTCGATCTTGGAAATTATTAAATCCTCTTCTTCTTTTTTCCTTAGGTCGCCATTACTAATATTTTCTTCATAAGGCAATTCATTAGAATATATAATTACTTCTCCGATAATTTGATTACCTCTTGGCCAATCAGAAATATCCTGAAAAATCTCTTCCAAACTTTTACAATCCTGTTTACTACTATTAACAAACTCTTCTTGGTGATTGTCTAACTCTCCTCCTCCGTTTACCATTAATAAAGCTTCCCCTGGAGGTGTATCGG
>CAZWFH010000335.1:1397-2151 GCA_964632105.1 uncultured Atribacterota bacterium | reverse complement strand
CCATTTTTGTGGATTTATATTAAGCTAAATGTTATACTTTTCACACAGTCTGACGTCCCCTTGACTTAATGTAAAGAAAGAAGAAAAGTAAAATAGATTAGCTAAGTTGACTGGTTATTTAATTTGTTAATTTAATAGTTTTTCAAATAGGATAAATGAAAAATAAGCACATAAAAAAAGATGTCTCCCTGTCTTTTCAAACAACAGGGAGACATCCTTTTTTAGGTTAAAACTATACTATTTAATTAAATTAATATTAATCCCACCAAGTACCATTTGGCAATTCTAATGATGATGGTCCACATAATGTATGATTTATAACATTATTGTCTTTATCATATAATTTTGAGTCTACGATTGTGACTATTGAAGTTAGATTACAACAACAACAATAATTAGGTACAAATTTTACACCTGCGATATTTCCATCTCCAGCTACTTCTACTATACCACCTTCTACTACTGTTATGGTTATTGTTCTAACCTGGGCTCCATTAACAGAGGTAGTGTGAGTAAAAATATCATACGGCGTCATCAAATCACCGACAGAATAACTTTGAGGACTGACACATCTTGAATTAGTCTGTTCTAAAGTGATTTCAGCTTTATGAAGTTTTTTTGCATCTTCAATATTAACAAATAGCCACTCATGACATCTAATCCCATTATTAAATGATAAATATACACAAGGCTGTTTTTCCCACTGTGCATAGAGGGTCACATCATGTGCCGGCATCGGGAATGTTGCTGCTGG
>CAZWFH010000335.1:0-1297 GCA_964632105.1 uncultured Atribacterota bacterium | reverse complement strand
GGTTCGGTATTCCAACCGGTAAAGTGGTAATTGGTCTTGAGCATGCTTCCCTGATTCTTAACTGTTACTGGATCACCTTCAAAGTAATCGTTGCTATCAGTCTGAGTGCCAGTACCGGTGTTAGCATCGTAGTACACGTTGTACTTGGTATCCTCCGCCCACTGTGCATAGAGGGTCACATCATGTGCCGGCATCGGGAATGTTGCTGCTGGAGCATAAGCTGTTCCACCTATGCCATCTGGTTCGGTATTCCAACCGGTAAAGTGGTAATTGGTCTTGAGCATGCTTCCCTGATCCAGAACTGTTACCGTTGCCCCTGCATAGTACGGAGAACTCCCATCAGTCTGAGAGCCGCTTGTTCCGCCATTGAGATCGTAGGTGACGGTGTAGGTGGGGGTACAATCTTTAAACTCAACAGTTACTGTACCAGTTGCTACAGGATCTCCACAAGGGTTAGTATAGGTTACAAGAATAGTAGCAATATAAGGAAGAAGGGTTTCTTCGCCAATAAAACAAACTTTACCGGTTTCATAATCAAAACTAATATTAGCCTCATTATAGTCAAAGTCTAAAACCGAAGGATCATAAGGTGGTATTAATACCATTGGAAAAACTTCTCCTTCTTCGCAACCACTATTGACTGTAACCGAATTGATAGTAGCACACTCAGGCACGCATATAGTTACATCTGGTGGTTCAGATTTAGTCAAACCATGACTATTAATAGTTTCTGCCAGAGGACCACTAATATCAATATCTAATAATTCATCACACGGTGGACATTCAAACCATGCGGTTAAGGTCATATTCTCATTCATAATGACTGATAGAGGAGGAGTACCTAAATCGCCAGACACATTAGCAGAACTACCAACGTCAACTGTCCATTCAGTAAAATCATAACACGGGTTAGCAGCGGTATTAACTCCATGAGTTGTTCCTTCATCATATGTCCCTGCTCCTGTTAATGAAGCTGCACCTTCTACCGGATCGGCTTTTAGAGTTAAGGTATGGGTTACAGTTACAGTAATTTCTCCTCCATCACCTGTAGCTCCTGGGCCACATCCTATTTCAAGTTTACTGATCTCTTCTGCTGCCCTACAAGTAGCATACTGTACATCATCATCAGTCAGGAGATTGATCTCACAGTTTTCTAAGACTCGACGAACCTCGTAGATGAGGGCTATAAATTTTGGGAAATTGGGGAAAGTCGGTTTGTCAGCTATAACGGCATCCAAAGAGATATCTTCCGGACCCCAATCTGTATATAGTACGAGAAAATCTACTACTAATCCAA
>CAZWFH010000334.1:0-2155 GCA_964632105.1 uncultured Atribacterota bacterium | reverse complement strand
TGACCCAAAAAGTTCGCTCAGTGATGGAGCTCAGAGTTTAAAACTCGATACTTTTTCCCAATTAATGAAAGAAATCAAGCCAATAGTTCAGGCCATAGGCCGGGAAATGAGCATATCTGCTGAACATGATTTAGAGAGGATGAAAAATTAAGTGGAATTTGTTTTAGAGAAAGCCAGTAAATTAAAAGGAAATGTATTTGTCCCGGGAGACAAATCAATCTCTCATCGGTCTTTGATTTTAGGGTCTATAGCCAGGGGAGAGACTCGAATATCTAATTTTTTGAATTCTTTGGATTGTCTTAAAACATTAGAATGTATGCAGGCTTTGGGAGCAGAAATAGAGTTAGATAAAGATAATTCTGTTAAAATAAAAGGTAAAGGATTATGCGGGTTACAAGAACCAAAAGATATACTTGATGTATGGAATTCAGGGACGACCATCCGTCTTTTAACCGGTTTGCTTAGCGGACAGGATTTTTATTCTGTTTTATGTGGGGATGCTTCAATCAGAAAGAGACCTATGAAAAGAGTCGTCGAGCCCCTTAGATTGATGGGGGCAGATATATGGGGGAGAAAAGATGGTCAGTTTGCTCCTTTAAGTATTAGAGGGAATAAGCTTAATCCTCTCCACTACACTTTGCCGGTAGCCAGTGCTCAGGTAAAAACCGCCCTCTTGTTGGCCGGTCTTTATACTACCGGGGAAACAGCTGTTAAAGAACCACTGCCTACCAGGGACCATACCGAGAGAATGTTAGAAATTATGCAGGCAGATATAAAAATATCTCCTCCTGAAATTAAATTGATGGGCGGAAAAGAATTAAGGGGCATAAATATTTTTATACCCGGTGATATTTCTTCTGCTGCCTATTTCATAGTAGCTGCCAGTATATTGAAAGGTTCACAAATTACAATTAAGCAGGTAGGGGTTAATCCTACCAGGACCGGGATAATCGAAATGCTAAACAAAATGGGCGCAAAGATTGATACTTTAAATTACCAGATAAAATCGAATGAGCCTCAGGCTGATTTAATGATAGAATATTCAAAACTAAAGGGAGTAGAGATTAAGAAAGAAAATGTACCTTTTCTAATTGATGAATTACCCCTTATTGCGGTGGCGGCAACTCAGGCGCAAGGGAAAACGGTGGTAAGCGGTGCAAAGGAATTAAGAGTAAAGGAAACCGATAGGATAAAGGCGATAGTCAGCGAATTAAAAAAGATGGGAGCAGATATTAAAGAAAAAGAAGATGGTTTTATAGTGGAGGGACCTTCCAAATTAAAAGGAGCAGTTTGTGAAAGTTATAATGACCACCGAATTGCTATGTCTTTAGCAGTAGCTGCTTTATTAGCTGAAGGAAAAACTGTTATCAGAAATTCAGAATGTATAAATATATCTTTCCCTGGATTTGAAAATACTTTACAAAAACTAATCAACTTTTAATCTGTCATTGCGAACGTAGTGAAGCAATCTCTATAAAGGATTAAGGTGTGGGGTGTGAACCTAAATGAAAAAAGAAATAAACGGAAAAACTAAAATAATCGGGTTGATCGGTGAAAATGTGGAAAACAGTCTTTCCCCACTTTTCCATAACCAAATAATACTCAAACATTCTTTAAACTTTTGTTATCTGCCTTTCCAAGTAGCAGAAACCGATTTAGGTGAAGCCATTCAAGGTATAAGAGCCTTAAATATAAGAGGGGTAAATATTACTTTTCCTTACAAAGAAAAGGTGATTGAATTTTTAGATGAATTGGAAGAATCTGCCCGGAGAATTGGAGCGGTAAATACCATTGTCAATAATAAGGGGAATCTCAGCGGTTACAATACTGATGTAATTGGATTTAAAAAAAGTTTGCAGGACAAGGAAAAATTTGTCATAAAAGAAAAAAAAGCAGTTATTTTAGGGGCAGGAGGGGCTGCCCGCGGGGTAATTTATACTCTCTTAGAGGAAGGGATAGAAGAAATAAGTATCTTTAATCGAACTTTAGAAAAAGCTGAAAAGATTAAGCAAGATTTTTCTCCTTTCTTCCCCCGGAGTAGTATTAATATATTTTCTTTTGAGCAGGACAATATAAAATATAAAATAAAAGAAGCTAATCTTTTGGTTAATGCCACTTCTATAGGGATGGCATCTCAGGTAGGCAATACTCCTTT
>CAZWFH010000333.1:0-2165 GCA_964632105.1 uncultured Atribacterota bacterium | reverse complement strand
TCATCTTTAAAAGTGTCGATAAGAATAATTCGAGGTACATCTTTGGGCATACAAATATTGTAAGCTTGGGCTGCTTTTATAGTGTCTCCCGAAATAATCATTACGGTGTGAGGTATAGTTCCTTGAGGTTTTTCCCCAGACAGTTTTGCTCCCAATATACAACTTGCTCCATCTATACCGCCTATCAGTGCAGATTTTTCCATAACGGGAGCTACAGACGGGTGAATATGCCGAGAACCAAAGCAGACAACTCTCTTTGCCCCGGCAGCATCTTTACATTTACGAGCAGCAGTAGCCCACGCCGAACTACTAGCTAAAATACCTAAAATAACTGTTTCAAAAACACCAAATTCGGAGTATGGACCCTCAATTCTTACTACTGTGTCCTTAAGTTCAAACCTCTCTCCTTCTTCCAAAGACCATAATTTTATCTTCTTGTCTTTTAAAAGATTACATACTTCTTGGACTCCTGCAAATACACCGTCCTCGCGGGGGAATATTTCTGCAGTTACTATAGTGTTCTCTAATCGAAGATATCTCAATATCTCTTGAGCTCTTACGAAATATATATCGGTAGTTAGCCCTTTCTCTATTTCTTCATGGGTAGCTGAAAAAAATTTTCTATTTGAATTAATAGAATAGTTTTTTATCTCATTAACCGAACTAATAGGTTTATCCATTCTTCTAAAGATTTCCTTCTATTTAATTAAGCTAAGCAAAAGGGAAGATAACATAAAAAGCACTGCTACAACAGTAGTAAGCTTCATTAAAAATGCTTCTTTACCTTTCTTCCCGCCATAATCTGCAGTTGTTCCTCCACCAAATATACCTGAAGCTCTACTTGACTTTCTCGCCTGAAGTATCACTACCAGGATCAAAGCTATACTAATAACAATTTGAATCACCATTAAAGCTACTGGCATCTTTAACTCCTCTCATAAAAATAAGATTAAAATAATCAAAGAGAAACCTCTCTGAAATTCTTAAATTTATTATATTTATTTTATCAATAATTCCAGTTTTTTATTCTAACACAATTGTATGTTAAGTTCAAGATTGAATTCGTATCTCGTATCTCGTGAATCGTATCTCGTATAAAATACAGTAACAAGTAATATGTAATGAGTAATAAGATTAAATTTCTTAAATTATAAAAACAGGTACTTATTACAGGTTACTTATCACATGTTACACATTACATCACTTGTTGGTTACCTGGTTAGATAGTTGAGAAAAAACAATAAGGATAATTGTTTTTTTCTTTTTTGCTACCCCGCTAAAGTTTACGTTAATTTTATAGTATTTTAGCTTCTTTTACTATTTGAGAGAAACTTAGAGCATGCAAGCTTGCTCCCCCAACCAAAGCTCCATCAATATCAGATTCATTCACAAACTCCTTAATATTTTTAGGATCTACGCTTCCTCCATACAAGATTCTTATTCGCTCAGCTATTTTACTTCCATATTCGGAGGAAAATAGTTCCCTAATAAATTTAATTATCAGATTGGCATCCTGTGAGCTACTAGACCTACCTGTACCGATAGCCCATATAGGTTCATAGGCCACAATTATTCTTCCTGCTAAGATAGAATCTATTTTTGGAAATAGAGCCTTAATCTCCTGTTCTATTATACTCTCAGTTTTACCACTTTCCTTTTCCTCTAAATTTTCGCCTACACACACAATAGGTGTTAGATTAACCGAAAGCGCAGCTTCGGTCTTTCTAGCAACTTCTTCAGAAGTTTCCTTAAAATATTGCCTTCTCTCGGAATGCCCTAATATAACATATTCACAACCCACATTTTTAAGCATTATGGGAGATGTTTCTCCAGTAAATGCCCCTTTTGTTTCCCAAAACATGTTTTGAGCTCCCAGATGAATGTTTGTTCCATTAATTATCTCTTTTACCACCCAAAGAGAAGTAAAGGGTGGACAAACTACAATATCTACTCCCTCGATTCCACGAACAAAATCCTTTAGTTCTTTAACTAAAGATACTGATTCTACAATGTTTTTATTCATCTTCCAATTGCCAGCAATTACTGGAATACGCATTATTTTAACCCCCATCTATTTCCAAATATATTTTATAAGATCTACTATTCGACTTGAATAACCCCATTCATTATCATACCAAGTAAGGACTTTTACCATATTCCCTCCC
>CAZWFH010000332.1:0-2178 GCA_964632105.1 uncultured Atribacterota bacterium | reverse complement strand
TACTGAACCAGTTAACTAGATTGATCTTAATTCTTAAACCGGGTAACTGGCTAACTGGCTAACTATCTTCACGAGATACAAACAACGAATTAGTATCGCGTAAGGAGAAAGAGAAGATTTGGGATTAAAAAATCAAATTAACCATTAATGTTTTATAATTTCTGACATCGGGAACAGAAAAATGAACTTCTACCTTCTATCTTTATAACCTCTATAGTAGTTCCACATTTTATACAAGGTTCTCCTTTTCGGGCATAAACCTGTAATTTTTTTGCAAATTTTCCTTTGTCACCATCTGTGTCTCGATAAGCCTCGTCAGCTACCGTACTTCCCCGAAGTTCGACTGCTTCACTTAACACCAGTTTAATCTGCTGATACAAATTTCTAACTTCTTTTTTATTGAGAGAAAAAATTAATCGCAAGGGATGGATATTCGATCTATACAGCACTTCATTAGCATAAATATTACCTAATCCAGTGATAAATTTCTGATTCATTAAAAATGGTTTTATCTTACCCTTTTTCTTTTTATTTAATACCTGAATAAAAACTTCTTCTGTGAAATAATCCTCTAAAGGTTCAACCCCTAATTTAGTTATACTTTCTACTTCGTCAATGTTGGAAACTAAAAATATTTTTCCGAATCTTCTAACATCATTAAAAACTAATTGGGTATCATCTGTAAAAGTAAAAATAAGATGGTTATGCTTGGGGTTAATTTCTTTCTCTGTAATTTTATTATTATAAGGATAGATTAACAGTCCGGTCATCCCCAGATGAACTATCAATTTATCTTTTGAATCTAGATAAATAATAATATATTTCCCGCGACGGTCTACCTCTTTAATCTTTTTTCCTTTTATTTTAGTAATAAACTCTCCTAAAGAGGGTTTTTTTACTATTTTATCAACATTTATTACTACATTTTTTATCTGTTTATTCTTAATTTTTTCCTGAAGGCCTCTCCTGATAGTTTCTACTTCTGGTAATTCAGGCATTGTTATCACCTCGTTACATATTAACCAATTCTCCAATTCGCCAATTTACCAATTAATCAGTGAATAAGTCGTAGGGGCAGACCTTGTGTCTGCCCTCCGTAGCTTTAAAATCTGCCAATTCTCCAATTTACCAATTGCTAATCATAGGTTAATGCCCTCTATTATTTTCTTAACTTCTCTTAAGCTATTTATAATATATTTTCCCTTTTTTGTATTACTTCGGTCTAAATAAATAGCATTCATTCCAGCTTTCTGGGCAGCTAAATAATCAAATTCCCAATGATCGCCTATGTGTAATATTTGTTCAGGATGTACATTTAAGGCTTTGGATATCTTTGAATATATCTCAGAATTTTTCAATTCTTTAAAATCGGATAAAGCAGAAAAGCTAAATTTAAAATATTTTTCCAGCTTTTTCATTTTGGGAATTAAAAATTCACGAGGCATTGCAGTAATAACAATAAGGATAAAATTCTTCTTTAATTCTTCTAAAAGGGGGATTATTTCAGGAAATATCTTAACTTGAGATTCATATTTTTCCAAAATTTTTTTAGGAGAAACTTTTAATCCAAAATAAGTGACCCAATAATTAATATCATACCAATTTAAATTATGCTCACCAAGTTTAGTGTATTCTTCATATACATATTTTAAGCTTCTCTCGAAACTAATCTTCTTTTTTTTAGCTACCAGTTCAGGTATTTCTTTAAACCAAATTAAGTCATTATATTCTAAATCTACCAGAGTACCATCTACATCAAACGAAATAATTTTAAGAGTATTTTTTAAATTATTC
Organism: uncultured Atribacterota bacterium; assembly: GCA_964632105.1. Lineage (GTDB taxonomy): Bacteria > Atribacterota > Phoenicimicrobiia > Phoenicimicrobiales > Phoenicimicrobiaceae > Sediminicultor. Next base: position 384 of record CAZWFH010000332.1, on the reverse strand, counting down.
AATAGATTGATTCTCCAATTAATTTAGTCGTTAGTGAATAGTGAATAGTCGTTAGTATAGAATTAGCGTATAGCGGGTAGTGTTTAGCGTATAGTTTTGAATTAGCAAAATGCTTATACGAATTAAACTAAAAAGTTAAAGCCAAAAACTAAAAACCATAATTCAAAATTCTAAACTTTTTTTCTTAGCTTTAAGTTTTAAGTCATAGTTTTACATTTTGCGGTTTTAGCTTTACACTTTATACAATACCCCTACTTCTCTCTGCAAACTCGTAACTTGCAACTTGTAACTCGAAACTACTTTTTTACATTATACAATAAAAGTAAGTAAAAATAAAAAATCCCGGCAGTGTCCTACTCTCCCACAGAAAAACTGCAGTACCAT
>CAZWFH010000331.1:0-2180 GCA_964632105.1 uncultured Atribacterota bacterium | reverse complement strand
GCTCTTTCCAACTTGGCGCCCATCCCTTTTAAGACGGTGAATCGAGCAGAGGCCACTTTTGCCCCTCGTTCAAAATCGAGTATATTCAGGGCTTCCCCAATATCCCAATGCGGCAAGGGAGTGAAATCGAATTTACGCGGTTCTCCCCATTTTCTTATTTCTATATTGTCCTTCTCGTCTTTTCCAACCGGAACACTTTCGTGGGGAATATTGGGAATTTCTAACAAAATTTTAGCTGTCTCTTCTTCAATTTCTTTTATCTTAGTGTCTAATTCTTTAATCTTTGTCGATACTTCTCTCATGGCTAAAATCTTTTCCTGGGCATCTTTCTTTTCTCTTTTTAATTTTCCGATTTCTTCACTCACTGTATTTCTTTTTTCTTTTAAGGCACCTGCTTCTAATAATAATTCTCTTCTTTTTTGGTCAGGTTCTAATATTTCATCAAGATTAATTTTCTCTTTTCTTTTTTCTAAGGCCTCTTTTACTTTCTCCGGATTAGAACGTATAAGTTTTATATCTAACATTTCTTCCTCCCTCTCTTTAAATATAGTGATGAGTAATAAGTAATAAGTAATAAGTAAAAACTGTATTTGAGATTATTTTTTTAAATAATATATTAATCCATTTATCAATTTTTGTACAAATTTAAGGTCCTCTGATAAAGTATCTAAATTATTTAAATATTCTAACCTGCTTGCAATAATAATTTGCGTCTCGAGTTCAGATAATGATCCTAAGGCTATGTATAAAAATTGAATAAATTCTTTTTTAGAGTTTCTTGCAGCACCTTCAGCAATATTTGAAGGAACAGAAACCGCTGCTCTTCTTATTTGATTTGTTAAACCATAAAGTTCTTTGTTTGGAAAAGACTCAGTAATTTTATAAATATTACTGACCAAATCCATACTTTTTTTCCAAACTTCCAAATCTTTATGATTCTTTATTTCTTTGCTCATTGCTACTCAGTCCCTGCTTCTTATTCTTGACCGTTCATTTAATACTTATTACTGTTTACTTATTACTCATTACTGATTAGTTAGCAAGCTAACTAATCATTTATCCCTTTATAACCCCCAGAGGTCGCATCCGTACTACTTTTTTAGATATGCCGGTCTGATGCATTACTCCAACTACTTCACTCACATCTTTATAAGCCTCGGACATCTCTTCAGCCAGGGTTCCCCGGCTTTCTGCTTTTACAATTATTCCCTTCTCTCTTAATTCTTGTTGAATATCCCTCCCCCTGGCCTGTTTCTTGGCTGAGGTTCTACTCATTACTCTTCCTGCTCCGTGACAGGTTGAACCAAAAGTCTCTTCCATCGCCTTTTCAGTTCCCACCAGGCAATAAGAACAACGTCCCATATCTCCGGGAATTAAAACCGGCTGCCCTATCTTCTTATATTTCTCCGGAATATCGGGGTGAAATGGAGGAAATGCCCGGGTAGCCCCTTTTCTATGGACACATAATTTTACTTTCTTCCCTTCCAGGTTATGTTCTTCTATTTTAGCAATATTATGGGCTACATCATAAATTAGCCTTAATCCTAATTCTTCCGGAGTGCTTCGAAAAACCCTGGCAAACACCTCCCGAGTCCAGTGCATTATACACTGGCGATTCGCCCAGGCGTAATTTGCCGCACAGGCCATAGCGGCATAATAATTTTTCCCTTCCGGTGAAAACAATGGCGCACAGGCCAATTGCCGGTCGGGAAGTTGTATTCCATATTTGCTTACCGCTTTCTGCATGGTTACCAGGTAATCGGTACATACTTGATGCCCCAATCCGCGGGAACCACAATGAATCATTACAGTAATCTGGCCTTCTTCTAATCCCAGTTCCCGGGCAATTTCAGAGTCATATACTTTGTCAATTACCTGAATTTCTAAAAAATGATTTCCGGAGCCGAGGGTGCCCAATTGAGGTTTACCTCTTTCCAGGGCATGTTTGCTAACCAGGTCAGGATTTGCATCTTTCATGCACCCTTCTTCTTCGGTAAACAAAGTATCTTCTTCCCAGCCAAAACCTCTCTCCACTGCCCATTTAGAACCTCTTCTTAAGACATCTCTTATTTCATTATAACTTATTTTTATCTTCCCTTTCGAACCTACACCTGAAGGAATAGCCCTGAATAATTCATTTACTAATAATTCAATTTTCGGCTTTACTTCTTTTTGAGTTA
>CAZWFH010000330.1:0-2186 GCA_964632105.1 uncultured Atribacterota bacterium | reverse complement strand
AATTGAACAAAAGGTTACTATACCCGAAAGTGATATAGTAGTGACTGATATATATACCAATGGTAAAATGAATATTAAAATTTCTCTTGAGGCTTGCATTTTTTGGGTTGTGTGTACAGATTTATATAATGAAAATATAAATTATAATGTCGATTTTATGAAAGAAAATGATGACTGGAAAATTATCTCACTTATCGAAACGTAGAAACAAGTTGTATTACCAGAATTTCCTCCCCCTGGAGGGGGAGGATTAAGGTGGGGGTGAAATGTCCCCCCTCACCCTAACCCTCTCCCTCCAGGGGGAGAGGGGATTAGTAAATATTGGAGTTTGAGGAAAATAATGGAATATAAAGAAACAAATGTGATTCGTCAAAATCAATCTTTTTGGAATAATGCTATTGAAACAACCATTATCGCTTTGATCATTCTAACTCCTCTGGCTTTTTATCCTTATTTAGTACGAATATTTGATCCAGCGAAAGAACTGGTTTTTGAATTTTTAGTAATAATTGGTTTAATGTTCTGGGCACTTAAAATGGTTAGTCAGGAAAAAATTAAATTTATTCACTCTCCTTTAGATTTTTCAATTATTGCTTTTATGGCGATTTGCACCCTTTCTCTCCTTTGGTCTGACAGCCCTTTTATAAGCTTAAAAGAATTACCCCTTTTCTTGGCCGGACCTCTATTGTATTTTATAGTAGTCAATAATGCTCATAATGAAAAGCAAATTAGTCGTATCATCAGTGCAATACTTATCATGGGTGGATTATTCGGCATATACGGTATACTCCAATACAATGGTATTGACTTTTCCTTCTGGATTGGAAATTATGGAAGGGGAAAAGTCTTTGGGCTTTTTGGCAATGCTGGTTATTTTGCCGGATATTTAATGTTTCCTTTGCCAATAGCAATAGCTCTTTTTTTTGTTTGCAACAATAAAATTAAAAAAATCCTGTTATTAATCGGGGTTCTGGCTATGGCGGGGGCTCTGCTGGCGACTCTTACCCGGGGGCCTTATCTTGCTATAGGAATTTCATTTATTTTTATGTTATTTCTTTTTATAATCTCTCAGGGTAAAACTTTTTTCAAAGAAAATAAAAAAATATTTATTATACTTTTGATTGCTATTATTTTGATTGCTTTTTTATTTGCGGTTCCTACTTCGTTAAATAAGAAAGGCACTATAATCTCAAAGATTAAGGGGAGAGTTTCAATAACTAAACTTGAAAATGAATTTTCTTCTGGTAGGAGAACAGCTATCTGGAAATTTACTACCCTTATGATTAAGGACCATCTTTTGCTTGGTTCAGGTCTGGGGACTTTTAAATACAATACTTTGAAGTACCAGGCAAAATTCTTTGACCAGGGACAAAACCGTGCTCTTTATCCCTACGGTGTTGCAGACAAAGCACATAACGAATATTTACAATTGGGAGCAGAGCTCGGGATAATCGGATTAGGAATATTTTTATGGCTGATAATTAGCTATTTTAATTATGGAGTAAAAAAACTAAAAGACATAGAAAATAAATATAAACAAGGGATTATAATTGGATTAATGGGGAGTATAATAGCTTTTTTAGTAGATGGTTTATTTTGGTTTTCTCTGCGCCTGCCAACTAATACTGCTATGTTTTGGTTGATTCTGGGTCTTACTATAGTAACATTTAAAACAGAAGTTAACGCAGATAAAACCAATTTAAAACAGAAAGATTCTGATGTAATAATAAGGGGAACAGAAGATATTAATCTTGATAAAAAACAGAAAAAAGCAAAAGATAAAGATAGTGATAATATATATCGATTTAAACCTCTTTTATATTTATCCATTATCCTGCTGGTTGCAGTTCTAAGCATAGCTATAGCACGCCCATTCATTGCTCAAACTTATTGGTATAAAGGTTTTAAAGAGATTAAAAAAGAAAATTGGAATGAAGCTATTAAAATTTATGAAGAAGCCTTAAGATGGGACCCTTATTTAGGTCCTATATATTATGATATAGGGAAAATATTGCAAGATAAAGAATTATATGGTATCAGTAGAGAATATTTAGAGAAGGCTGCAAAATATATTGACCATCCCGATTTACCTCTGGATTTAGCTATTATTTATCTGAAAAGCGGAATGCTTGATGAGGCAGCAATTAAACTTAAACAAGCTATTTCCTATCAACCTGATGAAAAAT
>CAZWFH010000329.1:0-2187 GCA_964632105.1 uncultured Atribacterota bacterium | reverse complement strand
CAAAGCAAGTGATAAAAAGGTGGTAGACTTTTATTTGTCATACAACCATTAACCAACTAACTCTTTTCATACCACTCATTACTGTATTTTTATCCCACATCCTATCTTTATCACTCATTACTTATCACTCATTACTGTATTTTCGCTAAGGGACAACCAATTTTAATCTTTTTGGCAGAAGAGTTATAGTAAATTCCTTCTGTCCTTCAATTACCTCACCGCTTACCTGAGCCAGAGTGGGTTCTGAAGATTGAATCACTACCTCTTTAGCTCTATAAAAATTTATCCCCTTAATACTTTCATGTGTACCTTTAAATACTTTAGGGATACTCATAAGATATTTGAGTCTTCCCATTTCTTCAACGGTACATATTTCTAATAAGCCATCATCTAATATAGCTTCCGGGGTGATTTTAAATCTGCCCCCATAGAATTTTCCATTACTAATAGCAATAAATAGAATTTTAGAATGGATTTCTTGCCCATCAAATTTTATCTTTACATTATGGTAGCTAAAAGGAGAAAGAAGTTTTTTTACGGTAGCGAAGACATAAACAAATGCACTAAGAATGTGCAAATTGGGGTGTTTACTTTTCATTTGATTGGCAAGCTGGGCTACTTCTGCATCAAATCCTACCCCACATATGTTAGCAAAATAAATTTTTTCATTAATTATTCCTACATCTATTTCTTTAATCTTCCCCCGAACTAAAATTTTACAAGCTTCAATTATATCAGAGGGAATACCTGTACTTTTAATAAAATCATTAGCCCATCCTAAAGGGATTATTCCTAAAGAAGGATTATTATTTGATTTCATAATTCCGTTTACAATTTCGTTTACTGTTCCATCCCCACCAATTGACACGATAAGATCTACCCCTTTATCAGCAGCTTTTTGGGCAAGTTCTATCGCCTCACCATGATGTGAAGTATAATTGACTTTAAAATTAAATCCATTTTCTTTTAAATATTTAAAAATTGTTTTTAGATGAGGGCGGGGCTTCCCCCCACCGGCTGTTAAATTAATTATAAGTTCTGTTTTCAATTTTTATTTCTCCTTTGCATGGATATTGTTTAATAAAATTTTATAAGTTTCTGGTTTTCTATTTAAAATTGTATTAGTATGGGGGACAGTGTCTTTATTTCGAGAAAGTTGGAGACAGAGCGCAGATAGGCTGGCTTGCTCGGTTTTTCCCAAACAAGAGGTTAATATTTGTCCTGAAGGAGAAGCTATTAAGCTATGTCCGCTACCCTGATGAGAAATGGAATTGGAACAGGCTATAAATATTTTATTTTCTGCCCCCCTGCTGCGGCAGATATTTATCTGTCTATCATTGCTAAATTTACTGGGCCAGATAATTAAATCTGCCCCCTTAAGGGTTAGAGTACGGGATATTTCAGGGAAAATTCCTTCATAACCTATCATTACTCCTATGAAACCGTAAGAAGTTTTAAATACCGGAAGGCCTAAATCTCCAGGAGTAAAGAGGTTCTTTTCTTCTCTTTCTAAATGAGTCTTTCTGTATTTCCCTCGAAGTTTACCTGATTCTATAAGAAAAGTAGTTTTATAATAGAACTCGTTTGCTTTTTCAACTAAGGTAACAGCACAAAGAACTTTCCTGTCTTTAGTTATTTGTTTGACTTTATTTATGACCTCATCTCCACTTTCGGGAAAGATAAAATCACATTCCGGGAAGATAATAATGTTAGCTTCCTGTTCCAATAAATTATTTATGAAGAATTCTATCTTTTGGAGATGTTTTTTAAAATTATCTTCAAATTTTATTTGCACTACTACGGTAAGTGGATTCGGATTTTTAGGATTAGTCTTTTTTTTCATAATAGAATAGATAGGCAAAGTATCAGTAGGTTGAACCAACTCGGAATAAAGTTCCGGTTTGCGGTCATCGATTGTATTTATTTGATGGTCAATTGATTTATCTATAGCTTCCTCAAGGGAAATTTCATAAAAGAGTATCTCTTCCTGGCAAGAAGAGGCAATTTTAGCTATCTGGCCATCAGGTGTGAAGACAGCACTTTTACCACAATATAATATACTCTTTGCCTCCATTCCCACTTTATTAGCGGCAATTATCCACACTCGGTTTTCCAGGGCGCGTGTTGGAATAATATATTCTACCTGAGGGTTGGTAAGGGTTTCTTTCTCAAATCCTGAGGTGACCC
>CAZWFH010000328.1:0-2211 GCA_964632105.1 uncultured Atribacterota bacterium | reverse complement strand
TCAGAAAAAAGACTGAAGGCAACAGGAGCAGGAGATATCACCGGTGCTTTTATCATTTTTTGGAGCTGAAAACTCCTAGTGCATATAACTTTAACTCTATGTCCTTTCAATGTTTCTCTTACCTTTTTTGCTATACTTTCTTCCTCGATATAATATGGTATTACAAATTTTTTTTCATAAGGCTGTATCTGCAGGTAAAATCTGCTAAGAATGGAAGTGATTTCTCCTTTATTCCAATTTTTTCCAATTATCTTCTCCCATTCCTTATCTAAATCCCAGTTAGGGGCATAGTATATTTCAGTGCCAACATTCGAAATTATCGCATCTGGTTGAATTAATTTTTCTTTTTCTATCACTGACAATATTGATTCCTTAAACCTTCCGGAGGAATAGACTAAATAAAATTTTTTTCTATTAGACAACATAATCTTATTAAACTGCAAAATTCCTTCTTTATCCCCAGTTAATGTCTCATCTAAATCAGAAACAAGTACATATTCCATCTTTTACTCCTTTAGAAAATCAAGGACTCATACAACTCTTTTATTTGCCTAACAGTTCTTTCCAATCCAAATTCTCTGGCTGCCCTTATACGAGCATTTATACCCATCTCTTTTAATCTTTCAGAATCTCTAATAATCCCTAATATCTTCTTGGCCAAATGATCAGATCTTCCCGGCACAAAATGCAAACCGGAATATCCATCCTTTATGGTATGGGCAAGTCCACCCACTTTTGAGGCAATTACTGGAGTTCCACAAGCCATTGCTTCTACTGTGCTACAAGCCCAAAGGATTCATACAAAGAAGGGACTACACAGATATCTGCAATCGAATAATAATAGGGAAGTTTCTCTCTTTCAACAGGACCTAAAAAAATAACATCATCGGATAAATTTGTCTTATTTATTAATTTTTTAATGTATTTCTTTTCACTACTTTCTATTTCTGAATGCATAACATTAGAGATATCACCACCAATTATAAGAAGTTTAAGTTCTTTATTAAACTCCCTTTTCACTCTTGCAAGAGCTTTAATGAGTATTCTTAAGCCTTTTGCTTTGGTTATTCTGCCGACAAATAAAATGATGTTTTTAAAATCTAAACCTATTTCTTTTATTGCCATCATTTTTTCAATAGGCTTAAATAGCCTTTCATCCACTCCAGCCCGAATTAATTCAATATTTTCTCCCGCGATATTGTAAAGATCTAAAATATTTTTTACTTCTTGGGGTGTCGAGGCAATTATAGCATTAGCCCTCTTCAAAATTAATTCTTCTTCCAACAATCTCATATCTGCAAATGGTGGTTTATCTTTCTTCAGAATTTCATATTTTACTCTGCCAAGGGAATAGCAATTATGCACCATCGGTATCTCAAAATGATCTTTTAAATTAATGGCAACACTACCTGAATACCAATAATGTGAGTGAACCAAGGAATATTCTTTCTTATTCTTTTCAATCCAGCGATAAGTATTCATAAAGAATTCGTTTAGATATAGGTAAATTTCTTCTTTTGGGATAAATTCAACCGGTCCTGCCTCTACTTTAATAACATTAACTCCAGGAAATAACTCTACAATATTTTCTTCGAATGCATTTTTTCTTGTGAATACATCTATTTGAAAATCCCTTGATAACAATCTACAGATATCTCTTATATAAATAGGTTGCCCGCCTTGCTCCTCAGATCCGATCTCCGCTGTTGGATCACCGTGAATTGAAATCATCATTATATTTCTTTTATTCATTTTAATTTGAGAACTAGCCAGATCAATAAAACTATAATAATTGTTAAGGCCCGGTTCCACACTTTATTCATCTCCTCTATCATTATTTCCCTGTTTGCTAAACTTATTTTTAGTGATTACCCACACCATATATTTTGCATTTTTCCTGCATTAACTTATGAATAAGATCCCCCACATATCACCCAGCTCCTTTCTTTATACTTTCTTTTATTCTGCTTTTTTTCGGGAGTATGATGTTATCTCCTTTTTATTATTTTCTAAAAATCGATAAATATAGTTGATTAGTCCTTCGAAATTATCATCAAAATTTATAAATGTAATCATTTTATTATTGATATCAAATATCTTTAATTTATAAGCCCGTGGTCTTATAGAATTAATTACCTTAATTGTGTAAGTTTTTATATCCATTTTTTAACCTTCCTGATATCGTATGATTGACTAAAAAATACTATCAAG
>CAZWFH010000327.1:0-2212 GCA_964632105.1 uncultured Atribacterota bacterium | reverse complement strand
AAACAAAGCAAGTGATAAAAAAGTGGTAGACTTTTATTTGTCATACAACCGTTAAGATGTAGCTCTCTTTACCAAAGGCACCGGTCTCCACACAACCACTCGTACCGCCACAGCGGGCATCTTCTATGGATTTACCCTGTCTGAGCATCTCCTCGATAACTTCTTCAGCGTTAAATACTGAAGGTTGTCCCCAACCCTTTCGGATTATTTCGCCAGCTCGTCTTAAAAATCTATCCGGACTTTTCTTGCTCAATTGAATATTGGTACTGGGCTGTAATAATCTCATTTCATCGATTACATTGAGTATCAGGTAGGTCAAGTCATTCACTCCATCAGAGCCACCAACCTTTAATCCCCCATTATTAATATTGGCAAAATCGGTATAGGTCCCACTTTCGGCTAAAGTTACTCCCACTTTGGGTGGTGCCGGTTGGTTGTTAAACTTTATCCAGAAACACTCTAAAAGTTCTTTTGCCTTCTCCTGGTTCAGTGTCCCCTCTTCCAGCCCCTTTTTATAAAAAGGATATAGATGCTGGTCTAATCTGCCAGGATTAAAGGAATCCCAGGTATTAAGCTCGCTAATAACTCCTAAATGAACGAACCAGTACATCTGGAGAGCTTCCCGAAAATCCCGGGGAGGATGGGCGGGGACATACGAACAAACTTCGGCAATTTTTTGTAACTCTTTTTTTCTTTGAGGATTTTTCTCAGCTTCAGCCATCTCTAAAGCCTTTTTGGCATAACGCTCGGCAAATCTAATTATCGCTTTAGCACAGATAATCATTGCTTTTAACTCTTCCTGTTTGTCATAGGCTTCAGGCTCATTTAAATAATCAAGATTTTGCATACTTTTCTCTATATCCTGGATAAAATCAGAAAAACCTTTATAATATATCTTATCATCTGCCACCGTATGTCCGGGGGCTCTCTGCTCCATAAATTCGGTAAATATTCCGGCTGTGTAACAGTCCTTCCACTCCGGAGTCATCTCTTTAAATATCCGACTGCGCATCGATTTGTTTTCCCAATAAGGGATAATCTTCTCTTTTTGAATTTCCTTTACTTCTTGATTTACTGTAAAAGAAATTTTCTTTCGATTATTAATCATTTCGAGGTCTTCAAGAGTATGGCAGCATAATTCGGGAAAGGTGGGAGTTGCCCTGGGAGCTTCTCCTCGCTCTCCTACAATAAGCTCTTCCTCACTAATACATATACGTTTATTTTCCAGCAAATGTTTAAAAGCTAAAGCACGAAGAACAGGAGCCGAAACTGTTCCGTTATGCATCTTATATGCCTCAGTTACTAAACTTGCTCGCTCAATAGAAATATAAGGTTGAGTATCTAAACTTTCCTGTCTTAATTTTTCCACTCTTTTAATCATATAAATTAACCTCTTAATTTTACATTCAGATTAAATTTCTTTAAAATCGCAGATACCTCGGATAATTTCTCCTCTGAAAGAGGTTGGGTATCTGCTAACTTATAGGACCTTCCCAATCTTCTGTATTTATCTATGCCTATATAGTGATAAGGGAGAAGATTCACCTGAGCTATCTTTAAGGAAGATAAAAATTCTCCCGTTTCCTTGATATTTTGATAATCATCATTTATGTTAGGAATAACCGGAAAACGAACAAAGATATTATGGTGTACCGAGGAGAGTTTCTTTAAATTTTCTAAAATGATCTCATTAGATACTCCGGTATATTTTTTGTGTTTTTTGCTATCCATTATTTTAAGGTCATATAAAAACAGATCTACTTTGGGGCTTATTTTGTCTAAAATTTCCCAGGAAATATATCCGGAGGTATCGACTGCGGTATGAATTTTCTTTTCTCTGCAATCATTGAGAAGCTCCTCTAAAAATTCAGATTGCCCCAAGGGTTCCCCACCGGAAAAGGTTACTCCACCTCCAGATTCCTCATAAAATACCAGATCTTTTTCTATCTCTTTTATAACTTCTTCTGCGGTCATCTTTTTGCCTATCATTTCCCGGGCTAAAGCTGGGCATTTTTCTATACACTTTCCGCAAAGAATGCATTTCTCTTTTTCAGTAACCGGAATACCATTTTTTATCTGAATAGCACCAGAAGGACAAATCGTAGAACATGCTGCACAGCCAATGCATCTATCTTCCCAGAATACCATTTCCTGCTTGCTTAACTGGCTTTCGGGATTTTGGCACCACCAGCAATTAAGCGGACATCCTTTT
>CAZWFH010000326.1:0-2222 GCA_964632105.1 uncultured Atribacterota bacterium | reverse complement strand
AAATAAAAACCGTGGAGGTGCTAAAGATGAAGATTAATAAGGCAAAACTAATCAGCCTATTAATTAGTGTCATGGCTCTGTTATTAGCTGGTGGCGCTAAAGCTGGCTGGAGATGATATAAACAATAAAGGCCTACCGACCTAATTTTGTTTAATTTTGAGGGAGGTTGTAACTTGTCATTTAAATTAAAAATTTATATTATTGTAGTGACATCGTTATCCATCACTCTTTTTATATATTTATTACCTTCTTTACCCGTGTTATCTAATATGTGGTTGGTACTTATTTTTTTTCTTATTATGTCTACTCTTGCTGAATTTATTCCTGTTGATTTACCTGTAGGAGGATTTATGAGTATCGGTTTTCCTATAGATTTTGTAGTAATTTTAGTTTATGGACCAGCATTAGCAATGTTAATAACCACTTTCAGCGCATTGATAGGTGAAATAGTAGAGAGGAAAATATCCTGGTATAAAATAATATTTAATGCTTCTCAATATGCTTTGTCAGCTGGAATTGCAGGTGTTGTTTATCAGTATACCGGTGGAATTATTGGTTCTCAAAATTTTTTTAAATTTATCTTTCCTGCTACTTTATGTGCTTTAACATATTGTTTTACAAATTTACTTTTGGTTACTGTGGTTATCTCCTTAGCACAAGGTAATAGAATTGTTGCAGTTTGGAGAATAAATTTTAAAGAAAATTTACCCACTTATTTAGCAGAAGCACCCTTAGGTTTCCTTATGGCTATCATTTATGTAGAGGTGAGTATTTTAGGTATCTTATTATTCTTTCTTCCTTTATTACTGGCTCGCCGTTCTTTTGAGTTATATACCAAGATGAGAAAAATGTATTTAGAAACTATTCGTACTTTAGCGGCGGCGATTGATGCCAAAGACCCCTATACCCAAGGTCATTCAGAAAGAGTTGCCCAGATGGCTGTAGCTTTAGCTCAAGAACTGAATTTATCCGATAAGGATATTGAGAATATAGAATATACTGCTTTACTGCATGATATAGGAAAGATTGGTATAGATGATAGGATTTTAGGTAAGAAAGGAAGTCTAACCAACGAAGAGTTTGATAAAATAAAAGAACATCCTATTGTAGGAGCTAAAATCATAGAACCGATAGATTTTTTAAAAAATTCATATCAAGCAATTTATCATCATCATGAGAGATATAATGGAAATGGTTATCCGGATGGATTAAAAAGTGAAAATATACCTATATTGGCTCGAATAATTGCGGTGGCAGATACTTATGATGCCATGGGTTCTGACCGTCCTTACAGAAAAAAATTAAGCCAAGATAAAATAATGAAAGAGCTAACAGAACAATCTGGAAAACAGTTCGACCCTGAAGTAGTTAAAGCTCTTATTTCGGTTCTTGATAGAGAAAGAGAAGAATAAATGTTATATGTCTATATTATAATTATTTCTATTATAATAGGACTGCTTCGCAATGGTAAATTAAGCAGTTTGAGCCAGATTTCACTAAAGAGAATAGAATTAATAGTATTAGCCTGTTTAATTCAGGCTGGATTAATCTTTCTGGGGTCAAAAAAAGTAAAATTTGTTTTTGATTATAGTTCTTATATGATAATTTTCTCTTATATTGTTCTTCTGTTGGCAGTCTGGTATAATAAAGAGCTAAAAGGAATGAAGATTATCGCTCTGGGGATAATCTTTAATTTTATAGTTATTGTGGCTAATGGCGGCAATATGCCGGTATTATTGAGCAGTTTATATAAAGCAGGATTAAATGATTTTGCCCTCGTATTAAAAGAAGGTACTTATGTTACACATACTCTGATAACTGAAAAAACCTTATTTGGATTTTTAGCCGATGTTATCCCCTTGCCTTCCCCATTTCCTGACCCCTCAGTGGTAAGTGTGGGAGATTTTTTAATGTTTTATGGGGTGTTTAGCTTAATTCAAAATGCAATGGTGAAGAAAGAACTGAATCCAGAAGAGAATGAACAGAAGTCAGAAACCTAATTCGTATCTCGTATCTCGTGAATCGTATCTCGTGAAAAAGATAGAATTCAGAAAATTAATTCGTATCGAGTATATATATAACAAAGAAAGGAAAGAGTTAATTAGTTACCTGGTTAGTTAGTTGAGAAATGAATATATGATGAATTAATATTAGACTAATTAACCAACTAACGGTTATGTGACTAATAAAACCCTACCATTTATTAATACCAGAATTCATGC
>CAZWFH010000325.1:0-2227 GCA_964632105.1 uncultured Atribacterota bacterium | reverse complement strand
AAAACATCTTCACCCCTTACGCTCTCCTCAATCTTAACCTTAATTTCGCCATCAGAAAATCTGGAAACATCTGCCTTTCCTAAAGGAATGTTTAAATACTTACATATCTCTTCCGCTAAATCTTTATTAGAATTACCAGCAAAAATTTTTAATACTCTTTTCTCATCAGGTATCAAAATGTTATCATCCCCATTTTTTAAATTTTATTTTATAATATTTTAATTTTTATCTTCCTTTTTTTCCTTCTTTTTCTTTCGCCATCCGGAAATATTCGCTTGCCTGGAACGGGCAATAGCTAAATTGCCTGCAGGCACATCCTTGGTAATAGTTGAGCCCGCTCCGGTATAAGAATCTTTCCCTAATTTTACCGGTGCTACCAATGAATTGTTGCTTCCGATAAAAACTCCATCTTCTATGACAGTTTTATTCTTTTTCTCTCCGTCATAGTTACAGGTTATAGTCCCCGCTCCAATATTTACCCTTTTACCAATTGTGGTATCGCCAAGATAGGTTAGATGAGAGGCCTTGCTGCCTTCACCCATAATAGTTTTCTTTAATTCTACAAAATTTCCTATCTTTGCTCCTTTTTCCACGACAGTTTCGGGACGTAAATGGGCATAAGGGCCAATTTTTGCTCCTTCTTTAACGGTACTACTTTCTATAATTGAAGCCCAAACTTTAACTCCCTTTCCTATATCGGCATCAATTAGATGAGAGTAAGGTCCGATAAAACAATTACTTCCGATTTTAGTATCTTTTTCAATAATAGTGAAAGGATATATAATGCTATCCTGACCGATTTTAACTCCCTGCTCTATAAAAGTACTATTAGGATCAACTACAGTTACTCCTTGAAGCATCAAGTCTTGAAGGGTCTTTTGATATACTTTTTGGGAAGCATCAGCAAGATCTAATCGATTATTTATTCCTAATATTTCCGAATAATCTTTTACTATTATATTCCCTACAGTTAATCCTTCCCCTAATAATATCTTTACCGTATCAGTTAGGTAATACTCCCCTTGTTTATTATTCGGGGTAACCTTCTCTAAGGCCTGGAACAGTTTTTCTTTATTAAAACAGTAAATTCCGCTGTTTATTTCGGTTATTTTCTTTTTATCTGTAGATAAATCTACCTCTTCGATTATCCCCTTTATTTCACCCCTTTTATCTCTGATAATTCTACCATAACCTTTAGGGTTTTTTAAAACAGTAGAGAGCAAGGTGCAGCAAAAATTATTAGCCTGGTGATATTTCAAAAGTTTTTTTAGAGTTTTAACCGTTAAAAAGGGGACATCGCCGGATAAAATCAGCACATCTCCTTTAAAACCAGACAACAATTTTTCGGTTTGTAAAACTGCATGGGCAGTTCCTAACTGCTCCTTCTGTTCTACATACTCTATTTTATCACCAATTAATTCTCTTATCTTATAGCTTTTATAACCGACTATTAATATCTTTCTTTTTACTTCGAGTTGACTAACTGTGTCTAATACATAATTTAAAATTGGTTTTCCCGCAAGATTATGAAGGACTTTAGGCAGATTAGATTTCATTCTCTTGCCCTTACCTGCTGCCATAATAATTGCGGCAGTATCACTCATAATCATACCTCCAATAATTAGTCGTTAGTGAATAGTCATTAGTATATGGTTAGCGTATAGCGTACAGCGTTTAGCGTATAGTTTAAACGCTTAAAGCAAAAACAAAAAACCATAATTCAAAACTCTTAATTAGTCGTTAGTGAATAGTGAATAGTCGTTAGTTTTAAATGCAAGATATAAGATAATTTAGTTACTCAATTCACCAATTCCCTAATTGACCGATTATGTTGGATTTATCCGACCAGTTTTCACGAAGACAGACCATTACAAAAAAAAATTCCTATATAATTAATTTATATAGCTGGGGCGGAAGGGTTCGAACCTTCGAATGCGGGATCCAAATTCCCGTGCCTTACCACTTGGCTACGCCCCAAACCAAAATATTTTATTCTTGTAACTTACTTAGAATAGACCTTCTTCTTTCTTTTCGGCCTCTTCTTCTGTTGCTGTTTCTTCTACTTCTTCTTCTTTTTCTTCTTCTTTGCTTTCTTCTACTTCTTCTTCTACTTCTTCTTCTACTTTAGGTTCTACTTTAGGTTCTACTTTAACTTGGGGAGCCTCTTCTAACTCCCTGTTATAGACATCTAAAACTGCATTTTGTATCTTTTCTCTGATCTCGGTAT
>CAZWFH010000324.1:0-2229 GCA_964632105.1 uncultured Atribacterota bacterium | reverse complement strand
CAAGGCAGACCTGGTGTGTTATTATCTAGAAAAAGCCCAGGAAGTGTCTGCTGAAATGGGGATCGATGGAAAAAAAGGAAAAGCTATACTCGAACAAGCTCGAAAGGAACTAATAGATGAAGGTCGTTATTGATACCAATGTAATAGTATCTGCAACACTTGGTTCCCAAACATGCAAGGAAGCTATTTTAAAAGCTTTAGAAAAATATGAAATAATTGAACCTAAAATTTTGTCTATAGAATTGGATCGCTTTTATTTAAAAATGAATCAAAGTATTAAAAGCAATGAGAAGACAAAGACAATTTATAACTTCTTTAATATTTTTCTTATGGTTGTGAAAACGAAAGATCCTGAAACAATTTTAGATATAAGTCCAGATAAACCAGATAATTATTTTCTTTCTCTCGCCTTGGAGCAATCTGCTATATTTATTACTGGTGATAAGGCTGCATTAAAATATGCAAAAGATATGAAAATTAATGCTATGTTGACAGCCGAATTTAAGTTGTAAACTTCTTAACTAAGCATATTCAGGATATGCTCTAATAACGCACCTAAGTTCTCTCTATTTTTTCTAAAAACTAAAAACGGCTAACCAATAATTTTTTTATAAAAGCAGGATTCCCCTAACATTCTGTAGTAATAATATTATAGAGTGACTTTAATTATAGACCCCATACACTACTGCAAAATTGTCGAAATTGTGGGTACCAGCGAAAAATCATGGGAAGACGCAGCAAGAATTGCAGTAGAAACTGCTTCTAAATTGATTTAAATTGTTTGACCATTACATAAAATTATGCTAATATTCTCAGTTAGTAGCAAAATTTAAGGAGGTATTAATTGTATGAAAAAAACAGATGTATTGATAATAGGAGGAAGTGCAGCAGGCATTGTTACAGCATTAACTGGAAAATCTAATTATCCGGAAAAAGAGTTTTTGGTTATAAGAAAAGAAGAAAAAGTTATGGTTCCTTGTGGGATTCCTTATATTTTTGGTTCATTAGGAAGCTCAGACAAAAATATTGTACCAGATGCTGTTTTAACTAATAAGGGTATAAAAATTGAAGTCGATGAGGTAATATATATAGACCAAAATGAAAAGATTTGTAGTACTGCCAATGGAACAGAAATTAGTTTTGAAAAAGTTATATTCGCAACAGGCTCAACTCCCACTATACCTGGTTGGCTTAAAGGAACAAATTTAGAAAATGTTTTTACTATAAGCAAAGACAAAATACACCTTGATAAAGTTTTCCAAAAAATCAAAGATTGCAAAAAGATAGTAATTGTTGGTGCAGGATTTATTGGGGTTGAAATGTCGGATGAGCTTAATAAGTTAGGGAAAGAAGTAACACTTGTAGAAATATTACCTCATATATTAGGTTTAATTTTCGATGAAGAAATTGCTGTTCAGGCCGAAGAGGCTCTTAAAACAAGAGGAGTAAAAATAAAAAGTGGCGAAGGCGTCAAGGAGATAATAGGCAATAAAAAAGTTACAGAAGTATTATTAGAAAATGGAGAAAAAATTGAAGCAGAAGCAGTTATTTTAGCAATGGGTTATCGTCCTAATACAGAATTAGCTAAAAAATTAGGGCTCAAGATAAGTGAAAGAGGATTTATTAAAGTAGATGGGTATATGAGAACGGAAAATCCGAATATATTTGCAGTAGGAGATTGTGCAGAAAAAAAGGATTTCATTACAAGAAAACCAAGTGCAGTGATGTTGGCATCTACTGCCTGTGCAGAAGCAAGAATAGCTGGTATGAATTTATATAAGCTCCGTTCTGTAAAAACCTTTGAGGGAACTATTGCTATTTTCTCCACAGCAATAGGGGAAACAGCCTTTGGTGCAGCAGGATTAACTGAATCAATGGCTAAAAAAGAAGGGTGTGATGTGGTTATCGGGACTTTTGATGGAATCGATAAGCATCCAGGAACTCTTGCACATACTCATAAACAAATAGTAAAATTAATTGTTGCCCGAGATTCGGGCATAATTCTCGGTGGTGAAGTTATTGGTAGTAAAAGTACAGGAGAGCTAATTAATATAATTGGGCTAGCAATCCAAAATAAAATGACTGTAAGCTCTATTTTGACTGCACAAATAGGTACTCATCCATTGCTTACTGCTCCACCGACTGCTTATCCCATTATTAAATGTGCTGAAATCGTAGCAAAGAAAATTAAGTCAGCACAAAAGTAAATTTAGCTATTTAAATATAATA
>CAZWFH010000323.1:0-2236 GCA_964632105.1 uncultured Atribacterota bacterium | reverse complement strand
GATACATTTTCAAAGATAGCTCTTCCTAAGGCAGCAATCATAGAATATAAAAATAAATCTCCACTCACTCTTTTACCTGAAGATAAAATAACTTCCCCGAACAGGTCGCCCGCTTCCTTCTGTTTTTTTCTTAATTTTTCGAAGAGTTCATTTATCTTTTTCTTGCTGTCTTCCTTTTGCATAAAATCATAGCTGATTCTTTGCATAATAATAAAAGTTTTAGAATTTTCTTCCAAAAGATTTATATAAAAATCTACTATTATTTTTATCCGTTGTTTAATATTATTTGTGGTAGAAATTATCTCACTAATCTTTTCAAAAATCTTTTTTACGTTTACTTCCAGAAGTTGTGAAGCTAAATCTATTTTGGAAGGGAAATAATAATAGATAGTAGGTTTTTTTATTCCAGAAAGCTGAGCGATATCGTCCATAGTAGCCTCATAAAAACTCTTTTTAAAAAAGATATCCCGGGCAGCCTCTAAAATTTTATCTTTTTTATCAATATTTTCCATTTCCATTAGAAAGACCACTCTCCCATTAGGTATAAGCTATCTGCGGCGCCTATTTGACCTAATTTTGAATTTTGGCTACCCGAAATAGAAACGTAAGAAATAGTAATTGAAAAATCATCGGTGAAATTACAACTGGCACCAATAGAATTTATCATACTTCCATCTTGAAGGCTGATTATGCCTAAATAGTTGGGAGTAAGCTTGCTATCTTCTAATTCCTTTCTGGCATTTAAAGAAATATAAGGAGAACATTGGTCTCCTTCTTCAAAGATAAAACCCCAGATAAAGCCCACATTTAAATAGAGGTCAAAAGATGTAGTGTAGTCTGCACCGATTGCTGCTTTTAAATAAGGGTCTTTTAGCATATCTTCACCCTGCACTTCCCAGGGTTGAGGAACTATATAAGCCAAATCGCCCCTGAGGGTAGCCCCTTCGATACCCGGGAAGTCTCCCTGGAATTCAAGTCCGAAGATATCTCTTTTAGGATATCCCAATTCTAAATCCAAAGTCATTCCGGAAGGTCCGGGAACAGGATGCATGGTCTCAGGATAAGCATTTAAATAATAACCATTATAGTAACTTATGGCTGCATCGAAAGAAGTGAAGCTTCTTCCCAATTTTAATCCCCATACCGGTTTTTCAGGAGTATTGTGAGTTAGATTAATAGAATTTATTTCTATCCCTTGAGCCTGGAATAGAGGAGAAAACATAGTAAGGTATAGCTGTTTCTCATATTCCTCAGAAATAAATGAGGGGATAAAATGTGGAAGACATATGGTCTGAAAATAGGTTATATCATTAAAATAGTAAGTTGCATCAACTGCCCAAACTCCACTCTTTCCGGATATATCTGTAAAAGATATCCCAGGCGACGAAGGATTAAAATTATCCAAAGGACTGAGCATATCTGATGACCCCCAGCTTATAATTAATCTGCCTGCTCTTAAATCTAAATTAGGAATAAGGTCATAGGTGCCAATATAAAGTTCTTTAGGTATAATCATAAAAGGATTGGAAGCATTTCTATCGCTATATTTAATTATTAAGTCTCCTTCCATAAAGACCTCATCAGTAAAATTATGAATATAGTTAAGGTCTAAATTTAGAGTATTGCTTAGATTATTCTCTGTAAAATTGTATCCTCCTGAATAGGTTAAACTCCCCGAAAAATCTCCGGTATAAGCAGAAGCTGAAAATAACAAAATAATAAATACTACCAAAAAAATATTTCTTTTCATAATTATATTTTTCTCCTCCATTTTTAACCGTATTGCCTACTGCGTATTGCGTCAAGATTTAGCACAATTTCCACAAAACTGTCATTGCGAGCTCCGATTTATCGGAGCGCGGGAATCCCGTAATTAATGAGATTGCTTCCCCTACAACTTTTTCAATAATAACTAATTTATTTTGAATTTATTCCCTGTATTTTTCTTTCTCTTTCTTTTTTTACGAGATACGATTTTATCCTGTTTTTTAAATTTTTCTCATCACTCATCACTCATTACTGTATTTCTTTCTATACGCTAAACGTTCTACGCTATTTGATATTCTTTATCCTAAATTTTTCTTATTTGCTCATTACTAATTACTCATCACTCATTACTGTATTCTAAAGAGTCGGCTTTGATAATGTCCTGATACTAAAGAAACCGGATGATAATTCTACATCATATTCTATTTCTTTCATTACAATTTTGGTTTTTTGATTCTCCGCTATATCA
>CAZWFH010000322.1:0-2242 GCA_964632105.1 uncultured Atribacterota bacterium | reverse complement strand
ATAGATACTATGTCTGTTGGTGTTATAATTGGTTTTGCGATGGAGTTATTTGAAAGGGGATATATTACCAAGGAAGATACTGGGGGACTTGAGCTTAAGTTTGGTAATGGAGTAGCTATGGTAAGTATGATTGAGAAAATAGCGAAAAGAGAAGATATTGGAGATTTATTAGCAGAGGGCATGTTAGGTATCGCTAAGAAAATGCCGAGAATGAAAAAATATATGATGCATGTAAAAGGATTGCCCTTAGCAGCTTATGATCCGAGGGGTTTCTATGGTAATGCATTGACTTATGGAACTTCAAGCCGAGGTGCTTGTCATAATGTTGGGGGTTGGAGTATTCGAGATGAACTTTTATCAGGTGAATATGATCGTTTTGCTGTTGAAGGAAAAGGGAAATTAATAAAATCTATTCAGGATACCCGAGGTTATATAGATTCACTGGGTATTTGCACCGTTGTTAGAAGCGGATATGGTTTTACTAATAAACCTAAAGGTAAAGTCTTAAAATATTTAACAGGTTATGATTTTACTCCAGAACTTATGACTATTGGTGAAAGAATATATACTTTAGAAAGATTAATTATCAATAGGGAAGGTAGATTTAGGAAAGATGATATGATTCCAGAACGATTAAGAACAGAGAAAATGCCGGAAGGTCAAGCAAAGGGTCATGTTGTCAGTGATGAAATTTACAATACAATGCTTGATGAGTATTATGAAGTTCGAGGCTGGGATATGAACGGTAGACCTACTAAGAAAAGATTACGCAAATTAAGTATAGACGATATTTTAACTTGAAAAGGTGAGTTATTTTGAAGATTAAAGTAAAATATTTTCTGAATTTTAAAAAGATTAGTGGACATTCAAAAGAAGAATTATTCTTTAAGAATGATAAAGT
This sequence comes from uncultured Atribacterota bacterium, assembly GCA_964632105.1. Taxonomy (GTDB): domain Bacteria; phylum Atribacterota; class Phoenicimicrobiia; order Phoenicimicrobiales; family Phoenicimicrobiaceae; genus Sediminicultor. The sequence continues at coordinate 1,341 of CAZWFH010000322.1, read as the reverse complement.
AAATGTGAAGGATATATTTAAAGTACTTGATGATAAATATCAGATAGAATATAAGAAAGTTGTGTCTACGGGAATTGTCATGGTTAATAATAGATCAATTAATCAGCTGGAGAAAGAGAATACAATCCTTAAAGATGGTAATACGCTAATAATTATGCCTATGATTTCAGGCGGATAGTCTATAGAATTAATTAGTATTATAACTTTTATTTAATGATATTTTGTTAAAAGTTTATTTGGGATTTAGAAAACAGGAGGTTTGTTTATATGAAAATATTAATTACTCCTCGATCCTTTGCTTCGTTCTCAGATAAGTCCTTAAAGATGCTTACAGAAAGGGATTATAAAATAAAAAGAAATAATACTGGTAGACCTTATAAAAAAGAGGAGATGTTAAAACTTATAAAAGGTATAGATGGGATCATAATTGGAATAGATGAACTCAGTGCTGAAATAATTGAAGAAGCAGATGAATTAAAAGTAATATCCAAGTATGGAACAGGTTTAGATAATATTGATATAAATATGGCAACAAATAAGAAAATTGTAGTAACGAATACTCCTACAGCTAATATTGATGCTGTAGCAGATTTGGCTTTTGGATTGATATTGAGTTTAGCCCGAAGAGTTCCTGAAGCTGATAGAAAAACAAAAAGTGGTAAGTGGGGAAAAATTATTGGTAAGTCAGTCTGGGAAAAAACAATTGGAATTATCGGTCTGGGAAAGATAGGCAGACAACTTGTTAAGCGAGCCAAAGGTTTCGAAATGAATATTCTTGCTTTTGATATAGTTAAAGACAAAAAATTTGTACAAAAATATGGTATTAAATATGTTAATTTGGAAAAACTTCTTCGAAAATCAGATTATATCACAATTCATATTCCTTTAAATGATGCTACACGAAACATGATTAGCTATGAAGAATTAGAAAAGGTGAAAAAAGATGCATTTTTGATTAATACTTCACGTGGCGGAATAGTAGATGAGGAAGCTCTTTATGATGCTCTCAAGAATAATAAATTAAGAGGAGCAGCTTTAGATGTCTATAATAATGAACCCCTCAGAGAATCTCCTTTGAAGGAATTGGATAATGTAATAATGACTCCACATATTGGTGCCTATACCGAAGAAGCTATAGAAAATATGAGTATTCAAGCTGCACAGAATTTAATTGATGTTTTAGAAGGAAGAGAACCTCAAAATAGAGTTAATTAATATATTGCTTGTATGCGGAGCCAAGAAAATTATAGTTCTTTAGTTTAAACACTAAAGGGCTTTTTTATAATTTAATTTAAAAAAATGTTATTATATTTTAAATGAAACAAATATCGGAGTAATATT
>CAZWFH010000321.1:0-2245 GCA_964632105.1 uncultured Atribacterota bacterium | reverse complement strand
CTTTATCCCGCCAATCCCAGAATTCAATAAATTTAAATCCCGCCTGTTTTATTCTCTCTAATTTTTCTTTTAAACCATCTTCAGGATATATAGAATCTACACACAATGAAAATTGCATTTTTTATCTTCCCTTAACGAAACTATTATTTTTTAATTCCAAAACATACGATCAAGCATGTTTTTTATTACCCACTATTATTATGCAACCTTTTAAATAATCATAAATTTTCATACAACAGTTATCTTTTATTTAATTTTAGAACTTAAGTGTATTACTTTTATCAATATACTAATCCAATTAATGAGTTGCATTTACTTTTTTATTAATTTACCTTTTTATTAAGATTAAGAATATACTTTTAGGACAAATTATTTAAGCAGTTATAACTTCAATTCCCAGTATATCACCAAAATCTTTTATCTTTTCAATATAATCTCCATATACCCAAGCAAAATGATGCCCAAATTCAAGTTCTTTTTTAAAAAAGTCTTTAACATCATTTACTTGATAATAAACTCCTGTAGCACATCCTATAGTATCTAACCCTGCTCCAGCAATAATTTCTCCTTTAACGGCTAACATTTTTTTACCTGTTGGATGAAATCTCAAAAGTGTAATTATTTCTCCTTTATCTCTATTAAAATCGTACCTTATAGTAGCACCCCAACCACTATGAGTAAATGATTGAATTTTGTATGGCATAATTTCTTTATCAATTCCTTTCATTTTTCTTGTTGGAACCGCATGCCATGTTGATACAATATTTTCCTTGCCTTTTATTTCTTTTACAATTTCTAAGCCCGATGGCGTAGATTGATCCGTTTTAAATTCATGTGCTAATGGATGAGTGTTACCCATATGAGGAGCTTTTTTGGTAAGATTAATAAGCACATTTATTGCCATTAATACACTTATATCAGCTTCACAAGAAGAAGGAATCCCTTCTTCTTTTAATAAAGAATGTGCTAAACAAAATGTGTATTTTTCTTTATTGAGACGTTTAGTTCTACATATTTCAAAACATGGAAGTGTAAATGCATTACATTCATACTTTTCAAGCATCTTTTTTACTGTTACATAAAAATTTACCGAATTAAATATATACTTACTATCCATATAATTTTTTTCAGCATTTAAGATCAATTCATTAGTAATTTTTTTAGCTTCATCCAATTCTTCTTTATTAAGATTTTGAACCTCATCTAATATTTCTTCTGCATTAATAAATACAAAATGAACTCCTAAATCATTCTTTAAATCCTCAAGATTAGTAATTGTACTTAAAACTCCTTTTGAAATTATATCATCTTTTAATACAACCAATACTTTCGTATTATTAATTGCTTTTTTGCTCCTTAATAATTCTAGATATCTATTAGCATCATCATGATCTATAAAACCATAAGCTTCTAATCCTTTTGATCTCAATGCTGCTGTTGCATCAGTACTAACACAACATCCAATAATTCCTACTGCTTTTTTAATTTTTGTAGAAATTTCACTTGCTGGAAATTGATGTAAAACACCATCAAGAAGAAAAATATCAGTTTCTATAACATCTTTCATTAATTTATTTAATTCTTTTTCGTGAAAAATAAATTCATCTGTCCATGTTAAGTATGATGGTTCAAGCATATTAATTTCTCTTGAATATGTTGTCTCTAATGTTTCTTTAAAATTATTAAACTTTTCTTCTCCAATTTTAATATCAAATTCTTTAGTTAATTTTTCTCCAGAACCAGTTCTACATGGGCCTTCATAAGCTTCTTGATGAATAAGATGCAAATAAACTGGTTTAACATTTAATTTAATATCAATTCCTTTTTTAATGCTCATTATAATACTCCTACTTTTAAATTTATTTTTTTCTTCTGGTAATGACAAAATTCATTTTTTTTAACCTCCTGCATATATCAAATTTCAGTCGATATGCTTCCCTCTTTTCCTTTAAACAACTAATCTTGCTTTACCAGCCATTCCTTCATGTCAATCTCGCCTAATATCTGAAAAGGATCGACTATCCTTACCAATTCATCCTTTAAACCCAAGGACTGCCTTAATTTAGCGTAAGTGCTTGCTTGAATTCCAGTCACCAAAGTTGAACCTAAATCAAGAGGAATACGGTCAGTTTCTTGATGGTCAATGGCTTTTCTTACCCTTTCTCGAGAATTCATTGGTACATCTCCTAAAAATATGAGGTAAATTAGAAACCTTTACTCTAATTTTCAAGTTTTTAATGTCTTT
>CAZWFH010000320.1:0-2247 GCA_964632105.1 uncultured Atribacterota bacterium | reverse complement strand
TATTAAAAAGAGGTAAACTCTTTCGGAACAGGCTACTATATTTAGATATTGAAGAAGGAACTATTGAAATATTAAATTTGTAAAAATAAAATTTACAAGAAAATTTAAAGAAGGACATAATATAATATGAAGACTAAAAAAGTAAGAGTAGGACTAATCTTTGGAGGAAGGTCAGGAGAACATGAGGTTTCCTTTTGTTCCGCTTCCTCAATTATTAAAGCAATAGATAAAGATAAATATACCGTAGTCCCTATCGGTATAACTAAAGAAGGCAGATGGATTTCTCCTCAAGATTCTGAATTGGCTCTTCAATCTGGCAAAATAGAAGGGAAGAACACAGTAATTTTATTGAATGACTCTTTCAGTAAGTCCCTGGTTTGCATAGACAATAATCAAAAATTGGATAAAAGCTCGGCTTTGGAAAAATTAGATGTAATCTTCCCGATATTACATGGTCCTTATGGAGAGGATGGAACAATACAGGGGCTCTTGGAGTTGGCTAACATTCCCTATGTGGGAGCTGGAGTTGCCTCCTCAGCAATTTCTATGGACAAAGATTTAATGAGAACAATATTTCAACAAAAAGGCTTACCCATATTAAAATGGATAACCATTAAGAGAAAAGAGTGGCAAAAAGATAAAGAGAAAATCTTGTTTTTAATTCGGAATAGCTTCGAATATCCTCTTTTTGTAAAGCCTACTAATTTAGGTTCAAGTGTGGGAATAACTAAAGTTCACAAGAAAGAAGAATTAGAAAAGGCCATAGATTTAGCTTCTTCCTATGACAGAAAGATTTTGGTTGAACAGGGATTAGAAGAAGTAAGAGAGATAGAATGCGGTGTTTTAGGTAATGATGAACCCCGGGCTTCAGTAGTGGGTGAGGTTAAACCGGCAGGAGAATTTTATGATTATGATTCAAAATATATAGATGAGGGGACACAATTAATTATCCCGGCTGATTTACCTGATGGAGTATGCAAAGAAGTTCAGGAAATTTCCCTTCGTGCTTTTAAAGCCGTTGATGCTGCTGGGATGGCTCGAGTGGATTTTTTTGTCAGTAAAGAAGAGAATAAAATATATTTAAGTGAAATTAATACCATCCCCGGTTTTACTTCCAGCAGTATGTATCCCCGTCTGTGGGAGGCGAGTGGTATTCCTTATACTGATTTAATCGATCGATTGATTCAACTGGCCTTAGAAAGGCACCAGGATAAAAAACAGAATAAAATATCCTACGACGAATCAAAACTTTTAAATAAATAACATTAGAGGTGAGGAAATAAGGGTTTAGATTTTTCAAAAATTGGTAATTTGCAACTCTGTTGTAGTTAGGTTGTTATAAAGAATAATAGCATTATCTTATTGGGACTAAAAAAAAGTGATATATATAAAAAATAAATACGATATTAAAATGATGAGAAAAGCAGGGGAATTGGCGGCAAAACTATTAAAGTACATCGAATCTTTTGTTAAAGAAGGCGTTTCTACTTTATATCTAAATGATCTTTGTGAAGAGTTTACTAAAAAGCATGGGGCAATTTCTGCTCCCTTAAATTACAATGGTTTTCCGAAAAGCATTTGTACGTCAATAAACAATGTAGTATGCCATGGGATTCCCTCTGAAAAGGAAATCTTGAAAGACGGTGACATTCTCAATATAGATGTTACCGTTAAATTAGACGGTTATTATGGAGATACATCAAAGACCTACTTAATTGGTAATGTAGACGAAGAAGCAAAATACTTAGTTAGGCGTACAGAGAATGCTATGTATCGGGGAATAAAAGCGGTGAAGCCGGGGGAATCCCTTTATGAAGTCGGTAAAGCAATAGAAAAGTACATCAGTAAATTCGGTTATTCAATCGTGCGTGATTTTGTAGGGCACGGTATTGGAAAAAGTTTTCATGAAGACCCACAAGTTTTACATTACTACAGCTTGCGAAATAAAATCAGGCTTCAGGAAGGAATGATTTTTACCATTGAACCAATGATTAATATGGGAAAGTCATATAAAGTTAAGGTGTCTTCAGAAGATGGTTGGACAGTAACAACTGAGGATGGAAGTCTTAGTGCTCAGTTTGAACATACTGTCCTTGTAACTTCTAAAGGTGCAGAAATTCTAACAAAGGCCTAAAATTGGCTTAACTAAGTTACAACCTTTCTACCTAACAGGGCATACTCCATTAGAACATGATTCATCTCCTACATCAATTTCTGTTTCTTCCTTTTCGTATTTTGAGATAAGTG
>CAZWFH010000319.1:0-2254 GCA_964632105.1 uncultured Atribacterota bacterium | reverse complement strand
AAGGAATAATTTCCGATTAGAGAAAGGGTTTTATCAAATTTTCCTAAAATTTCAACTTCCCTGTTTAAGAGATAGGCAATCCGCATCACTTCTGCTTCTATTAGTGGGTCTAATTCTTCTAAAATAAGCACTCTATCTATATTCTTTAAAAATTCCTTTATTCTCTCTTCAGGGAGAGGATGAACCATGCCGATCTTTAGCCAGGATAGTTTTAGATTATATCTCTTCAATACTTCCTGAAAATTTCCCTGCACTGCTCCTGCATAAATTACTCCACACTTGCTTCCCGCTTCTATATGAATTTCATTTATTTTTATACCAGATTCACTAATATAATTCTCGGCAATTTTAGAAGCTTCAGTCAATCTGTTTAGCGTATCTTGATGTTGAGCCATACACCAGGCTGCTCCTGCTTTAGTATATTTAACAATATCCCGCTCAAAATGAGCTTCTCTTTTTATATTTAATTTCTCACCTAATACTACATCAGAAGCAACATGAGCAATCTCAGTAGTTGATCTTAAAAATACCGGACCGCCAATCTTTTCAGAAATATCAAAAGCAACTTTAACATAATCCAGGCATTCCTGCTGAGAAGCAAGGTCAAGCATAGGAACCACCATCGACTTGGCATAATGCCTGGAATCTTGCTCTGGCATCCCAGCATTTGCCCCTGGGTCATCAGCCACAAATATGACTAATCCCCCGGTGCATCCGCTATAAGCGATAGAAGCCAATGAATCAGCAGCCACATTCACTCCCGACATCTTCATGGTGACCAGGGCTCTTTTCCCAGCCCAGGCAGCAGCGGCGGCAATTTCAAAAGCAACTTTTTCATTTACACTCCATTCTATATGAATCCCTAATTCTTTTTCCTGAGGCAATAGAGTTAATATTACTTCTGTAGAAGGAGTCCCCGGATATCCGGTAACAACTTCCGCTCCTGACTCGATTACTCCTTCGGCAATTGCCTCATTACCGGTTAACAATTTTTTCAAATTTATTCCTTCCAAAGACTAAAAATTCATTATTTTTTTTTAATTTTCTAAGCGACCTTTATTTTTATTAAAAATTTTCATAACAATTGTATATAAGGTGAATATTTTATATTTTTACTTGGGTTAATTTCTACTTTAAAAATACATTATGTTTACTATTTGTTAAAATTTGATAATTTATTTAAATTAAAATAAAAAAAACAGGGAATGAATTTACATTCACCCCCTATTGTCTAATGGCTATGGGTTTTTATTTTACTTATAAATTATTTTTTTAGTATAACAACTATTATTATAATATACTTAAATATTTTTTAATGCAAATTTTTTTGAGATGGTATTCTGTTCCATTCAGTTTAATAAATTTATTCAATTATACATAAGCATACAAATAACATGATAATTTAGATAGTATTAATTTCTAACCCTATTGCCTCATGCTCAAAACCCTTAATTGGAGCACCTATCATTCCATAAATACCTACAGATACCCATTCCCCTAAATCACTTCGTTTAGTATCTATAGGGCCTCTCAAGACAACAAATTTTACGCCTGTGGTTCTTAAAAAATTACCAATACCAATTTCTCCCCTGCATAGACCTCTTAAAGCATTTAGAGCAGTATGATATAATGCATGTTCTCCTCTATAACTATCAGCACGAAAAATTCCTTCCCTTTTTGCTGCAGTTTCTATTGCAGCAATAATTTTCTCACTTTTCATTGTTCCTACTTTACCCATACATATTTTATACCCGAAACTATTTATTTTTTTAATTAATTCTTTTTCTTGTTCCACCGAAGATATTAATAATAATATTGTTAATTTACCAATTTTAGCCAAGATTATAGTTCCTTATTTTAATAAAATTATATATTTATGCTCTATTTTTTTAATCAAAATTACCATCTGAGAGTTATTTAATTTTAAATATCAAAATTCGTCAAATAAAAAAACATAAAAATAAGTTCTACTTTTAACTTGGTTTATATTATATATTTATACTATACTACATAAATTTTAAAAATCCTTCTTTTTTTAAAAAAATTGAAATTTTTTTATAATATTTATATTTCGCCTTAATAAGGCTCATCCTATTTCGGGAATTTCTAATTTTTTTTCTAATATACCAAGAAACTTGGTAACTACAGAAACCATTAATAAATATATTATTCCTATTACTAAAAAAACTTCTGTATAGGCAAAATAGCGAGAAGCGATAATCTTCCCCGCCCCGGTTAACTCTACGCAAGTAAC
>CAZWFH010000318.1:0-2276 GCA_964632105.1 uncultured Atribacterota bacterium | reverse complement strand
CCGAGGCATTATGGAAGGGGAAACCTGTAGTAGCGGCCAATGTAGGTGGTATTCCTTTACAAGTAGATAATCGCCGCACAGGATTTTTAGTTGGTGATATTTCTGAATGTGCTGAAAAAGTTATTCATCTTTTAAAAGATTCAGAAATTGCAAATAAGATGGGTACTTCAGGGAAGGAATATGTTAGAAAGAATTTTTTAATTACCCGCCTGCTAAAAGATTATTTAAGTTTATTTAATAGTCTATAAAGTAGATATCGAAAGTTAAAATAAGCAATTTTTTAGATACAAATTAAATCAATAGTTCCTAATTTACTCCTCATTTTTTTGATTTTAAAAAAAATTGAAAAAATTTTTTAAAAAAAGAAGGATTTTTTATATAAGGTGTAGAATAATAAAATAAGATACTTGCTTCAGTGAAGAAAGTATCTTATAATATATTTAAAAAAAATAATATGTCAGGATAGATGGTAAAAATATTTAAATATTATGGATAATATTCGTCGAGGTAACAAACAATTAATTAAGGAATTAAATAGAGCTATTGTAATTAATACAATTCTAAATTACGGGCCAATTTCTCGGACCAGAATCTCTGAGTTTACTGATTTAGGGTTATCTACCGTTTCTAATATCGTTGCAGATTTAATTAAGAAAGAACTCATATACGAAACAGGAGAAGAAGAATCCAGCGGAGGGAGAAGGGCAATCCTGCTTGAATTTAATTGCAATGATAGATTTGTTCTGGGAATAAAAATTGGTTTAGACGGCATTATTATCGGATTAGTTAATATGAAGTCAAAAATTTTAGACCAGCATTTTATCCCCAGTCCGGTTAAAAGTAGTGAGAAGATAGTGCTTGAGGTTTTAATAAAAGCAATACGAAATTTTATCAATAAAAACCATGTTAAAGCAGAAAAAATAGTTGGTTGCGGAATCGGTGTTTCTGGGTTAGTGAATCAAAAAGAAGGTATTTTAGTATTTTCTAAGATATTAGGATGGAAAAAAATAAGATTTAAAGAATTTCTCGAAAAGGAATTTAATTTTCCTATATTTATAGATAAAGATGTAAATGCACTAACTTTAGCAGAAAAACGTTTTGGAGTAGGTAAAAAAATAAATAATTTTATTTGTATTACTATCGGAAAAGGTGTGGGAGCCGGAATAGTAATTAAAGGGGATATATATCACGGAAGCTACGGTGGAGCTGGAGATTTCGGTCATATAATTATAGATAAAGATGGTCCATTATGTTATTGCGGAAAAAGAGGTTGTTTGGAAGCTTTTTCTTCAGATCAATTTATTATCAATAAAATTAAAGAAGCTTTATCTACCCAGCAGGATACTATAATAGAAGATTTTTTAAAAAAGAAAGAGGATTTAGATTCTATCACGGTTGATACAGTTCTTAAGGCTGCTCAGAAAGGGGATATTATCTCAAAGAATATTTTTCAAGAAGTGGGAAAAAATTTAGCCATGGGGATAGTAAGCATTATTTCTCTTTTTGACCCTGAATTAATTGTAGTGGGTGGAGAAGGAGTCAAAGCCGGTGAATTAATTTTTCCAACTTTGCGAAAAGTAATTAGGGATAATTTTCCTTTTAAAAAAGAAATTAAGATTGTTTCTCTCCAACCCGGAGAGGAGGGGTGGATCATTGGAGCAGCTGAGTTAGTATTAAGTGAAGTTTTTAAAACCCCTATTTTTAAATCTAAAGGAAAAGTGGCTATAAAATCTGCCTTTCATTGGTGAAAAACTAGCGTAGAGCGTAGAGCGTACAGCGTATAGCACTTAGAAATACAGTAATGAGTAATAAGAAAAGATTCAATGCAAACGTAGGAGTTTGATTCGTCGAACCCGCAAAAAAATACCAATTTTTTGTCATTACGAGAGAGTGAAACGACTGAAGTAATCTCAAAGGCAGATTGCCGCGCTCTGATAAACCAGAGTGCGCAATGACAGAGTATATGATAAATTAATAACTGATGACTTAGAATCTAAAAACTAACAACTGTAAACTGAAAACTTGTATTTATAACTAAATACTAACGGCTATCCACTATCGACTATATTAACCAGCTAACTAAGTAACTAACTCACCAAAGGAAGAGGAGGTGTTGTGCATTAGAAATAAAAGATCGAGAAGAATGTATTTTTAAAAAATAAAGGAGGAAAGAAAATGTTTAAGAAATTTACTTTGATTTTAGTATTAAGTGTGTTGTTAATTTCTTTGGTTTCTGTTTTTGGTTTTGCTGAGAAGCTTACACTTATAGGACCTTG
>CAZWFH010000317.1:0-2276 GCA_964632105.1 uncultured Atribacterota bacterium | reverse complement strand
GCTGGGGAATATTAAAAAATTTATAGAAAGTAAATAATATCAATAATATTTATACGCTAATTTATCTTATGATCTCAATAGGAGGAGAATAGGATGAAAGATGAGGATAAGACATGGGCAGAATTAATAAAAGAACTGGAAATTTTAAGGGAAGAACGAGAGAAAAGCGTAGTAAATAACATTACCAAAAGTAAGCAAGCAGAAGAAGAACTAATAGATTTAGAATGGTGTTTCAAAATATTATTCGATTATGCACCCGATGCCTATTATATTAATGATTTAAAGGGTAATTTTATTGATGGAAATAAGGCAGCTGAAAGGGTGACCGGTTATAAAAAAGAAGAATTGATCGGAAAGAATTTTTTTGAGTTAAAATTACTTGCCCTTGCTGATATACCCAAAGCAGCCAAAGTATTACTAAAAAATATAATGGGACAACCAACGGGACCAGATGAATTCATATTAAATCGGAAAGATAAAAGTACAGTGACAGTTGAGATCTCCACTTATCCAGTAAAGATTAAGGGAAAAACTTTAGTATTGGGCATAGCAAGAGATATTACTAAACGCGAACAGATGCAAAAGGAGATAATAGTATATAGAGAGTATCTTGAAGAATTAGTAAAAGAACGTACCTTACAATTAAAAGAGGCGAACGAACAACTTCAAAAAGATATTGCTATGCACAAACAAGATGAAGAGAATATACGGAAGAGTCAGCAAGAATTTGCCAGTCTATTTAATACAAATCCCGAGGCCATAGCAAGAGATATTACTAAACGCGAACAGATGCAAAAGGAGATAATAGTATATAGAGAGTATCTTGAAGAATTAGTAAAAGAACGTACCTTACAATTAAAAGAGGCGAACGAACAACTTCAAAAAGATATTGCTATGCACAAACAAGATGAAGAGAATATACGGAAGAGTCAGCAAGAATTTGCCAGTCTATTTAATAAAAGTCCCGAGGCCATAGTCTATACAGATGAGAAAGGCACTATATTAAAAATAAATCCCCGTTTTAGCGAACTTTTTGGATATACTTCAAAGGAGATAGAAGGCAAGAATATTGATGAAGGTATAATTCACCCTACGGATAAGGTGGAGGAAGAAATAATTCTAACAAAAGGATTATTAAATCGTCATACTAATACTAATTTTGAGACTATCAGAAAGAAAAAAGATGGCACTTTATTTCCGGTCTATGTATCTGTTTCTAATATTGTAATCGATGGGAAGACAGAAAGGTGGATACGAATTTATATTGATGTCAGCGAAAAAAAGCATATGGAAGAACAACTAATAAAACTCGCGCGCATTGATTCGTTAACCGGTTGTTATAATCGGAGATATGCTCTGGAGCTACTTGATAGGCATCTTAAATTATCCCAGCGTAATAAATCTTCCATATTATTAGCTTTTCTAGATATAGATGGCTTTAAAGCAATCAATGATAGTTTTGGCCACGATGAAGGAGACAAGGTCTTAAAAGAAGTTGCCGGTTTATTCAAGTCCATTCTAAGAGAGATTGATATCATCTGCCGAATGGGAGGGGATGAATTTCTATTGATATTTCCGGATAGCTCCCTAAAAGAAGTTCCCCTAATAATAAGCCGCCTGCAAAAGAATTTTTCTCAGCTAAATAAGACCTTAAAAAAGGATTATAGTATAAAATTCAGCATGGGATTCTCTGAATATCTACCCGATAAACCAAAAACATTAAATGAACTGATACGTATTGCCGATCAGAGGATGTATGAAGAGAAAAAGAAAAAAAGAGCAATGGGTTAATATTTATATTAGAGATTATAAATAAAGGGTTCAAGTCTCAACAATCGATTTTAAGGCATTTGTTTTTTTCTTTGTTTATGTTGATACCTTCTTTTTAACTGTAATTTTTATTCATAAAGGTGAGTTAATGGAGTGAGAGAAAAGCCTCTTTGCTGATTAGGAGAAAACTCATTTAAGCCTGGTCTTTTTCAATAGTTTTCCTAATGATTATTATATTTTAGGTGGGGGTTTATATCAAAATAGTGAAAACTACCATTTCATATAACGGACGTTTTTTGCTGAAGTCCAGGGTGTTTTCGAACTGAATTAACAGCAATAAATGAAATGAGAAAGTTCGCTCGAGAACTCACACTTTTTTGATATAATGCCCTGGATTTGGGTAAAGTGGGGTCGGGGGGCCACGGAACCAGCAAAAAACAGTTGTCGGCAGGTTCAAGTGTTTGCAAATAAAATTCACAGTTACAATTCGATATCTCAATAAATCA
>CAZWFH010000316.1:0-2279 GCA_964632105.1 uncultured Atribacterota bacterium | reverse complement strand
AAGTTGACGAGGAAGGAGTTTATCGAAAATTCGGCGGATGCTCCTGGGTTGGCCAGATCCTTAAAAAACCTGTAAAACTTGTGAGTAATTATAAGGACAGAGAGGTTTTTATGGCAAAATAAATCCATTCTTAGGTATTCTTACAAAGGTTTTTCTATTCCAGCACACACAGTTTTTTCAAAAGATAACGCAAAGCTAAAAGTGCAAAGTGTAGAACTAAAACTCAAAACTCAAAATTATGAAAAAAATATTAAATTTTTAGTTTTTCGCTTTAAACCTTAAGTTTTAGATATGTATATAATACGATTGCTTAAAGAAGTTCTTGGATATTAAGGTATTTATTGTAGAAGTAGAAACAATGGAGAACCCTATTATCTTTCTTAATGGATTGATAATAGGGTATTTATTTTTTTAAAATAGTTTTAATATTTTACAAAGAGAAAGGAAAGAAAAATGTGTGGAATTATAGGATACATTGGTTTAAAAGAAGCAGTACCAGTTTTAATGTCTGGATTAAAGAAATTAGAATATCGAGGATATGATTCTGCAGGTATTGCTGTATTAAAGGATAATAAAATTCAAATAAAAAAATGCAAAGGAAAGGTAGCCAAATTAGAAAATTTATTAGAAAAAGGTGCCCCAAAAGGTAATATAGGATTAGGACATACCAGGTGGGCTACCCATGGAAGACCCAACAACTTAAATGCTCATCCGCATAGTGGATGTAATTCAGAGGTAGTGGTAGTGCATAACGGAATTATAGAGAACTACACACTCTTAAGAGAAAGATTAATTTCCGAAGGGCACAATTTTGTATCTGAAACAGATACCGAAGTTCTCCCCCATTTAATAGAAAGTAATTATCAGAATGACTTAACTTTAGCAGTAAAGGAATCTATAAAAGAAATAGAAGGTTCTTATGCTATCGGAGTTATTTCTACTCGTGATCCGGGAAAAGTTGTCGCTTCACGTTGCGGGAGCCCTTTGATTATCGGGATAGGAGAAGGAGAGATGTTTTTAGCTTCTGATATTCCCGCTTTGCTTAGTTATACCAATAGAGTAATATTTTTAGAGGAAAAGGAGATTGCTACTATAACTAAAGATGGAGTAGAGATAATCGATTCCGAAGGTAAAATTTTACAGAAAGAAGTAATAAATATTGATTGGGACGAAGAGATGACAGAAAAGAGTGGATATAAACATTTTATGCTAAAAGAAATTTTCCAAGAAACTATGGTGATCCGTAATAATTTAGAAGATAGAATTAATCTATCTACAAAAGCACTGGAACTTGAAAGCGTATCTCTTCCTTTAGATAAAATTAAAGAAATAGAAAGGATATTTATTTTAGCTTGTGGATCTTCTTATTATACAGCCTTAGCAGGTAAATATATTTTTGAGGAGTTAGCCGGTATTCCGGTAGAAGTAGATTATAGTTCTGAATTTAGACACAGAAAAATATTGTTGGGCAAAAAAGATTTAACCATTTTAATATCCCAATCAGGAGAAACTGCGGATACTATAGCTGCTTTAAGAGCTTGCCGGGAAGCTGGTTCTTACATATTGGCTCTTACCAATGTAAGGGGAAGCACTATCAGTCGGGAAGCAGATAGTGTAATCTATATTAAAGCGGGTCCGGAAATAGGTGTGGCCACCACAAAAGCTTTTGTTGGTCAATTAATGTGCCTTTACATATTATCTCTCTATTTTGCTCAAGTTAGGGAGACTCTTGATTCATTGGAGATTAATAAAATAATTTCCGAGTTAATAAAGATTCCTCAACTGGTCGAGATTAGTTTACTTAAAGACCCAGAGATTGTTAAATTAAGTGAGGAATTTTATAAATATCATAATTTTCTTTACCTGGGGCGAGGAATTAATTACCCCATTGCTTTAGAGGGGGCTTTAAAACTTAAGGAGATTTCTTATATCCACGCTGAAGGTTATCCAGCAGGAGAGATGAAACACGGTCCCATTGCTCTTTTGGATAAGACTTTTCCGGTAGTGGTTATCGTGCCACAGGATAAGGTTTATACTAAAGTAATTAATAATATAAAAGAAGTTAAAGCTCGAGATACTTTGGTATTAGCGATTGCTACAGAAGGTGATAAAGAAATTATCAATATAGTAGATAGGGTATTCTATATTCCTGAAACTTTGGATATACTATATCCTATCTTATCGGTTATACCTTTACAATTATTTGCGTATCACATTGCGGATAGATTGGGATGTGATGTAGATAAACCGAGAAATTTAGCTAAAAGTGTTACTGTGGA
>CAZWFH010000315.1:0-2297 GCA_964632105.1 uncultured Atribacterota bacterium | reverse complement strand
CTGATGTAAAAATAAATGATGTGGTGATTACTTCCGGATTAGGAAGCATTTTCCCCAAGGGAATTATTATTGGCAAGATAGTAGGAATAAAAAAGGAAAGCCATGATTTATTTCAAAAAGTAATAGTAAGACCAGAGGTGGATTTTACTAAATTAGAAGAAGTATTTGTAGTGAAAAAAACTGAGTAAAACTTTATTGGATTAAAACAATAAGGATAATTAAAATTTAAATTTGTATCTCGTGAAAGAAATGGGAGTCAGAAGCCAGGAGCCAGAATCCAGAAGACAGAGAGAAACAGTGATGAGTAATATGTGACAAGCAATAAGTTTCGGGTTACAGGTTGCAAGTTACAAGATGCAAGGTGCAAGATAAAAAGCTTGTTTTTAGTTATTAGTTTTTCGTTTTTCAGCTTTAAGCTTTTAGTTTATTGATTTAAACTATACGCTAAACGCCGTACGCTATACGCTAACCATATACTAACGACTATTCACTAACGACTAACTATTAAATATACAGACATCGTGGACTCTTTTTAGAGTCTTTAAGTATATAGACATAGTGAACTCCTAATAATAATGAAATATATAGACATAGCGAACTTTAGAGATCGAACCTTGATAAATCAATAGAGCTTTTTGGTAAAATGTTAGGAGTGTTCTATTGTTTAGAATTTTTAATTTTCAGTAAGTTTTTCTATCACATATAGAATGCTTAAACTATTTAAAAATAAGGTTCTAACTTTACCAAGACTCTGATAGATCTCCTTAGGAGATTCACCATTTTCGTATCTTTTTATAGCTTTTTCTCTTAATTCTTTGATATTCATACTGACCTCATTTTTTAAGGTCAGTATAGAATATTTAAAGTTGTATAGTTCACGATGTGTGTATATTTTTTTTCATTAAGGTTCACGATGTGTGTATATTTTTGGGTTCGCGATGTCTATATATTTGTCAACTAACGACTAATTTAAGGGGAGGGAATCATCATTTACAAAATAATAAAATTAGAAAATGGTTCAAGGATTGTAGTAGAAGAAATGCCCTACATGAAGTCTGTAGCTATTGTTTTCGGAATAGGAGCCGGGTCAAGGTACGAAGCACAAAAATATCAAGGAATTTCTCACCTCATCGAACATATGCTATTTAAAGGAACCAACAAGAGAAAGAGCACTTTAGAAATATCTCAGGTAATAGAAGGTATTGGCGGAGAAATAAACGCTTCTACCTCTAAAGAGACAACTCATCTATATACTAAAGTTCCTCAGGAACAATTTAAGGTTGCTTTTGATGTATTAGCTGATATAATATTAAATTCGTTAATTAGAGAAGAAGATCTTCATAAGGAAAAAAATGTAATTACCGAGGAGATTAAGAAATATCAGGATATACCGGAAGAATTAGTAGAAATCTTGCTTGACAGGATAATGTGGAAAAATCATCCTCTGGGCAGACCTGTTCTCGGAAATGAAAAAAGTGTGATTAACATGCAAAGAGAAGATATCTTATCGTATATAAATAAATTTTATCGTCCCAACAACTTAGTAATAAGTGTTGCAGGCAATATTAAGACAGCAGAAGTAATTTTGCAGGTCGAGAAATACTTTAAAATAATGGAAAAAGGTAAAGTTAAAAATTATTTACCCGCAAAGGGTAATCAGAAAAATACTCAAATAGGAATAAAATTTAAAAAGAGCAACCAGACTCATCTTTCTTTTGGTTTTCCCGGAATTTCTCGGTTAGATCCTGATAAATACTCCGCGGATTTATTAGATATAATATTGGGCTCGGGATTAAGTTCTCGGCTTTTTCAAGAAATAAGAGTTAAAAAAAGTTTAGCTTATGATGTCCATTCATTTATTCAGTATTTTAACGATATCAGTTCTTTTAATATTTATGCCGGTATCGATTCAAGTAAACTGAGGGAAACTATCCAGACAATTTTAGAGGAACTTAATAAAATAAAAGATAATAATTTAAAAGAAGATGAATTGAGAAAAGCAAAAGAAATGTATAAAGGTGCACTATCTTTAAGTTTGGAAAGTACTTTAAGCAGGGCATTTTGGTTGGGGAATAGGATGCTTTTATATGGCAGACCTTCAACTTTTGACGAAATAAAAGAAAAAATTGAAGAAGTAAAAGTGAAAGATATTCAGAAAATGGCTCAAAATATTTTTACCAAAGATAAAATAAATTTATCTATTGTTGGTCCCTTCAAAGAAAAGAATAAAAAGGAATATAGCTCTTTATTACAAGAATTAGGTTAGTTGTTAGTATATGGTTTTTAGTTTATAGTTT
>CAZWFH010000314.1:0-2298 GCA_964632105.1 uncultured Atribacterota bacterium | reverse complement strand
TGAGATAATTATCCAATTAGCCGATTTCCCAATTCTCCAATTAATTAATCGTTAGTGAATATAACCTAGCGTGGAGCGTGAAGCGTTTAGCGTATGGGTGCGGGTAATAAATGTAAGGAAAATACAAAATACAAGATTAGAGTTGCAAGTGGAAATTTCACATACGAAATTATTCTGTTTCCTGGATTCTGGCTCCTGACTTCTTACTTATATTTTCTTCGCTATATACTATTTACTCGATACTCGATACTTGTTATTCTAGACCCTGTACACACTCTACGCTAATACTATCTATTGCCCTATGATTGAATACACAATATTTTTTATCGACTGATATAATTGGCCAATTGGTAAATTAATAAACTTGAGAATAATCTGAATTAATGATATAGTTTTAATACCAAATATTAATCAAAGGAGGAGATTATCATGCCAGATTATTATTCTGAAGAAAAAGAGAAGATTATTAATCTTGCTGAAAAAATACCGAAATTAAAATTTAGTAAAATATCATTCGGTATTATCTTAATATTAGTAATCGCTCTCTATCTTGCCAGTGGAATTTTCGTAGTTGCCCCTGATGAACAAGGAGTAATTAGAAGATTTGGCAAATTTGTCCGTATAGAAAGTCCGGGACTTAATTATCATCTACCTTACCCCATAGAAACAGTGGTTACTCCTGCAGTTACTCAAGTTAAAAGAATTGAAATAGGATTCCGTACTATTGCGGTTGGTCCGCCTACTCGTTATCGACAGATACCTGCAGAGGCATTAATGTTGACCGGGGATGAAAATATTGTCAGCGCAGAAGCAATCGTCCAATATAAAATAAAAGACCCGGTTAGTTATCTTTTTAATATTATTTTACCTGAAGAGACAGTAAGAAACGCCGCAGAAGCTGCCCTGAGACAGGTAATTGGAGAGAGAAAGATAGATGAAGCCCTCACTATAGGGAAATATGAAATTCAGGAGGAAACAAAAAAAACACTTCAAACTCTTTTAGATTCGTACAAATCAGGAATTCTTGTTGTTGCAGTTCAATTGCAAGATGTTAACCCTCCGGTTGAAGTTCAAGCTGCTTTTAAAGATGTAGCCAGTGCTAAAGAAGATAAAAGTAAATACATTAACCAGGCTCAGGGGTATAAAAACGATGTAATTCCGAAAGCTCGTGGAGAAGCAGTAAAAATGACTAAAGAGGCTGAAGGTTATAAGATTGAGAGAATAAAGAAAGCAGAGGGTGATGTTGCAAAATTCAATAACATTTTAACTGAATATAAAAAAGGCGAATCTATAACTCAAGCTCGACTTTATCTGGAAGCTATGGAAGAAATTTTACCGAATATGAATAAAATAATAGTCGGTTTAAATGAAAACCAACCTTTGATAAATCTATTACCCTTAGGCGATGCAAGTATCTTTACTACTCCTTCTAAGGAGGTGACCAAGTAATGAAAAAAGGAACACTATTAATAGTGCTTATTGTAGCGATATTGTTCTTAGCTAATTTAAGTTTGTTTATTGTTGATGAAACTAAACAAGCAATTGTTTTACAACTTGGCAAACCGATAAGAACGATTAGTGAGCCCGGCTTAAGTTGGAAAATTCCCTTCATTCAAAATGTAGTATTTTTTGAAGACCGGCTGCTGGTTTACGATGCTGCCCCGACCGAAATCATCACTAAAGACAAAAAGACTCTGATTGTGGATAATTATACTCGTTGGAAAATTGTTGATCCTTTAATGTTCTTACAAACTGTTAGAGATTTAAATGGTGCCCAGGTAAGATTGGATGATATTATTTATTCCGAATTAAGGGTTGATTTAGGCTTGTTTGACATGAGCGAAATAGTCTCGGAAAGAAGAGAAGGTATTATGAAAAGAGTCACCGAGATAAGTAATGAAAAGGCCAATACCTATGGAATAGAAATTGTAGATGTAAGGATTAAACGGGTAGATTTGCCTCCGGAAAATGAAAAATATATCTTTGATAGAATGAAAGCAGAACGAGAACGAATCGCTATGCAATATCGAGCAGAAGGTCAAGAGGAATCAGCTAAAATTATTGCAGAAACCGAAAGGGAGAAAACAGTTATTTTAGCGGAAGCTTATAAAACTGTTCAAACTTTAAAAGGTGAAGGAGAAGCAGAGTCTGTCAAAATCTATGCTGAGAGCTTCAATCAAGATCCTGATTTTTATAAATTTTACAGAACTTTAGAAGCTTATAGATTAACTTTTATAGACAAAACTACTGTCTTGCTTTCTACTGATTCTGATTTTTTGAAATACTTGACTAAACCCT
>CAZWFH010000313.1:0-2302 GCA_964632105.1 uncultured Atribacterota bacterium | reverse complement strand
AGAGTTTTAACATATCTTTGGGGTGATAGGGTGGTCTTCCCAGTGAGGGGTTAACTGCCCTTTTGAAACCCAGTCTTTTAAGGTCAAGTTGCTTGATATATTCATCGATTATCCGAATGGAATTGTTGTCACTGACATATTCATCTATACTCTCAGGAAAGAGTATGATCTGATTTCTATCTTCACCTGTTATGTATCCCATAAATCCACCTTCTTTTTTATATTTATATAGTTATATTATACCATTTTTGTGGATTTATATTAAGCTAAATGTTATACTTTTCACACAGTCTGACGGTTCTGTGGCACTTTTTTAATTGAATAATTATCCAAAAAGGACAAAAATAGAAGAACAGGAAAACTGATTTTTAGCTAAGCAAGGTAGATAAATATAAATAGAATTAGAGGATTACGAGTTTTTTAGGGAAAAATAGTAAGGCTCTAAAATGCTGAAAATATAAGGGTTTCTGCGTTTTTTTGTTATATGGGATAGTGATAGTGGTTCTAAAATAGGGAGAAAATGAGGTAAGAAAGGGCTAAAATTCATATTTTTAGGAGGCTGAAAGTCTTGTAAAATAAGGATTGTAGCGAAATATTGTCGTAGCAGCATTTTTTAAGGTAGCCTAAGGTGATTTATCATATTTTTTAAAATAGGCGCTTAAAATGGCTTAAAATGGCTTATTTTAGATATAGGTGGAAAGCCTTACTATATAAGGCTTTCAAGAAGGTATTGTCCCAAAGAACTTACACATTTTACCCATTTGTAAGTAAATATGGTTAATGTTAAATCCTCTGTTATCGTGAGCTTTCGAAAAAAGCGCGGCAATCTCATCTCGTAACTATTTTTTAAAGAATGAAGGATTTTTTAAATCTTTTGTCGTATATAAAATATGTAATAAGTAAAATATTTCACGTAAATTAAATATTTTATATTCGATAAATTTATTGAGCCTAATATTGTATTCTGTTTCTTCTGAATATTTTTTGTAGTGATGCAGATAAGCAAGATTAACTATTGTTAAAATATTCGAGAAAGTGAATAAAATTAATATTTAATAGGAGGTGCGAAATGGGAAAGGTATACAAAATTGTCGAAATTGTGGGTACCAGCGAAAAATCATGGGAGGACGCAGCAAGAGTTGCATTAGAGACTGCTTCTAAATCGATTGAGGAAATTAGGATAGCCGAAGTAAATAAGCTTGATATCAAAGTAGAGAAAGATGCCAGGCTAACTTTTAGGGCAAAATTAGATATTTCATTTAAATATAAAAAGTAGAAATTATTAGCCAATATTATTAAAAAAATACCAACTCCCAAGATTTATGATCAAATATTAACTCAATAATTAATATAAATAAAATGAGTTAATGAACTTTTTACTATTCTTTTTGTATAGTAAGAGCGAAATTAAAGGGTGTTTTTTTGTCTTTTTAAGGTGTTAAATATAAAAAAATGTCAAGGAAAAGAGTGTGCTAACTCAATAATTCAGCTACTTTTTATAACTTTTCGTAAGGAGTTTTATACTTCTAATCCTTCGTGTTTTCGTAGATGATTATATCTAAATAGAAAGTTTCCTAAATTGTAGATTAGATCTATAATAGAATTAAATATAATTTATCCATAATAAAAGCTTTGATCCCAATAGATCTATTTATAAAATTTATTAGTTGAGGAGAAATGTGATGAAGTATAACTTTGATGAGGTTATTGACCGTACCAAGTACCATTCTGTAAAATGGGATGAACTGGAAACTACTTTTGGTGCTGTCCCCAAAGATGTACTCCCTATGTGGGTTGCCGATATGGAGTTTAGGTCACCACAACCGGTAATTGAAGCCATTAAAAAAGCTGCCGAACACGGTATTTATGGCTATACCTCGAGGCCCGATTCCTATTATCAGGCAATAATTGACTGGATGGAGAGAAGACATAATTGGAAAGTAAAAAAAGATTGGCTGGCTTTTAGTCCGGGAGTCGTTCCTGCCTTAAGTTTTATTATCAGAGCATTTACTCAACCCGGTGATAAGGTTGTTGTTCAACCGCCGGTTTATTATCCCTTTTTTCGAGTAATAGAAAATAATGGCTGCCACGTAGTGAATAATCCCTTAAAACTTAGTAATAGAAAATATTTTATGGATTACGATGATTTAGAAAAGAAGATTGATGACCCCAGAGTAAAGTTATTGATATTATGCAGTCCGCATAATCCAGTGGGGCGGGTTTGGCAGAAAGAAGAGCTTGTTATACTGGGAGAAATTTGTTTAGAACACAATATTATCGTTGTTTCTGATGAAATCCATGC
>CAZWFH010000312.1:0-2304 GCA_964632105.1 uncultured Atribacterota bacterium | reverse complement strand
GCCGGTTACCCAGTTGAAAATACAGGTTACAAGTTGCGAGTTACAAGTTACAAGTCTAAAAAGCCTTTACAGTAAAGCGAAAACTATAAACTATAAACTTAATATTTCACGAAATATACTATTTTATTGTTTTTCCTTACACTTGCAACTCACAACTATACGCTAAACGCTGTACGCTATACGCTAGCAATATACTAACGAATATTTAATTGGCAAATCGGTGAATTAATTAACATATCCTGGGTAACTGTTCTCCGGTTAACATATCGACTATTCTTTTTCCACCAATACCAGTATTAAGATAAACCTTTCCCTCCGATTTTTTTACCACTCTGCCGATAATTCTTGATTCTTTTCCGTATTTATTCTCTTTCATCTTTTTTAGCATATCGGGGGCAATTTCTGAGGGAATAAAAGCCACCAACTTACCTTCGTTAGCGAGATACAAAGGGTCATAACCTAATATTTCGCAAGCTGCCCTTACCTCTTCCTGAATAGGGATATCGTCTTCGTTTATCTCTATATCTACCTTTGAAGATAAGGCTATTTCATTTAGTGTGGTAGACAAACCTCCTCGCGTAGGATCTCTTAGGACATGGATATCTTTGCTCACTTTTAATATATCTGCCACTAAAGAAGAAAGAGGAGCGGTATCACTTTTTATATCTGTTTCGAATTTTAAGCCCTCTCTCTCCGATAAAACCGCAATCCCATGGCTACCTATAGGACCATTTATTATAACTACATCTCCGACTTTAGCATTACTTCCGGAAATATTTACTCCTTCTTCTACTATTCCCACACCCGAGGTATTGATAAATATTTTATCTGCGGCCCCTCTATTCACCACTTTAGTGTCCCCAGTCACAATATCAACCCGGGCAATTACTGAAGCCTCTCTCATACTTAAAACAATCTTTTCTAACAGGCTTAAAGAAAATCCCTCTTCTATAATAAAAGAACAGCTTAAATATTGAGGAGTTGCCCCACACATAGCTAAATCATTGACTGTGCCGTAAACTGCCAGCTCCCCAATATTCCCTCCTTTGAAAAATAAAGGGTCAACTGTATAAGAATCTGTAGTGTAAGCTAATTTTAATCCTTCGATATTTAATACCGCACCATCGTCAAGTCTTTTTAAATAAGGATTATTAAAATTAGGCAAAACCAATTTTTTTATTAGATTAAAAGATAATTTCCCTCCACTTCCATGATTTAGTAATATCTTATCTTCTTTCATTTTTAATTTTTCCTTCCATATTTAGTCGTTAGTAGGACAAGGATATGGCGATACGCCTCTACTCACTAAGAACTGATAACTAAAAACTGTCGACCGGTTCTTTTTATCTATAAACTAAAAACCAAAAACTGTGAACTTGCACCTTGTATCTCGCATCTTGTAACTTGTGTTTACACTAAATACTATTCACTATTTACTAGCGACTAATTATACTTATAATACGCGGCGCAAGTGCCTTCGGTAGAAACCATACATGCTCCTTGTGGGTTTTCGGGAGTGCAAACCTTCCTAAAAAGAGAACATTCGGGTGGAATTATCACTCCCCTTAGTACCTCTCCGCAACGGCACCCTTTAGGTTCCTTAGTTTCTTCTATTTCTACTTCGAATTTTCTAGTATTAAATTGCCCATATTTATCTTTTATCTCCAAGCCGCTAAGGGGGATATTCCCTATCCCTCTCCAATCGGAATCGATCACCTTAAATACCTCTTTAATTTTATCCAAGGCGATTTTATTCCCTTCAGGTTTAACTGCCCGTTCATATTGTATTTCTACCTCTGCCCTACCATCTTCAATCTGTTTAACCAGCATATAAATACTCTGTAGGATATCCAGGGGCTCAAATCCGCAGATAACACAGGGTACTTTATATTGAGTGGTAATAAAATTGTAAGGTTTACTACCTATAATCGCACTTACATGTCCAGGGCAGATAAAGCCATCAATGTTTACTTCTTTGCCCTCTAATAAGGTTTTCATTGCGGGGGGCATAATCTTTGCTACGCTTAAAACGGAAAAATTATTAATCTTTTCTTTTTGTGCTTTTAGTACAACGCTGGCTATGGTAGGAGAAGTTGTCTCAAACCCCACTCCCATAAATACAACTTCTTTAGAAGAATTATCCTGAGCGATCTTCAAAGCATCTAAAGTAGAGTAAACAATCCTGACATCCGCTCCATCGGTCTTTTCTTTTTCTAAAGTAGAGGTAGAACCCGGAACTCTCATCATGTCCCCAAAAGTAGTTATAATAAAATTATCTTTCTTGGATAGAGCAATTATTTCATC
>CAZWFH010000311.1:0-2336 GCA_964632105.1 uncultured Atribacterota bacterium | reverse complement strand
AGGAAGATAATAGCTTAACTCCATACAAACAATTTACTAAAGAATTGGTAATTATTATAATTCTTTTGTTCTCTATTGTCATAGATAAATGTTCACCTAAATTAATAAGAATTCCCTTTTTAATACAAACCTTGTATTCTTTATCTTCTGTAATTTTTACTTTTATCTCTTTCATCTCTTCACCCTTCGCTCTTCAAAAGAGTAATTATTTTATCTACAACTTCCTGAACGCTCAGATTAGTGGTATCAATTTTTATAGTAAAATTATTATATACTTTCTTTCTTTCTTCTAAAAGGCGGGTAATCTCGCTTAAGACGTTTTCTCCTTTTAAGAGGGGCCGATTATTCTTTCTTTTTACCCGATTATAGATAGTCTGAGAATCAGCGTAAAGACAGATTATTTGTCCTCTCTGGCCTAGTATCCTGGCATTATCCGAAGAAAGCAAAGTCCCTCCACCGGTAGCAATCACCGTATTTTCTTTCCGGGATAATTCTTTTACTAATTTATTTTCTTGTTCTCGAAAATAATTTTCCCCGTATCTGGCAAAAATATCTACTATGCTCATCCCCCGGCTTTCTTCGATTATCCGGTCCATATCTATAAATTCCATTTTTAACTTACAGGCTAATTGTTTGGCTACCTCACTCTTACCGGTTCCCATAAAACCGGTAATGATAATATTCCTCTTCATATCTTTTGAAGCCTCTTCTTGTAGTTTTTGTAATTTTCCTTAATTTCCAGTAAGGAATCCCCACTAAATTTTTCCAAAAAAGCTGCAGCTATCTCCCAGGCTGCTGCCGCTTCTCCTACTACACTTGCTGCCGGGACAACACATATATCAGACCTCTGATAGATTGCTTGGGTCTCCTTTTTGGTGGCAAAATCAATAGAACGAAGGGGATTAATCAAAGTAGGTATGGGTTTAAGGTAGGCTCTAATCACCACTTTTTCTCCATTGGTCACTCCACCTTCTATTCCCCCAGCCCGATTAGTCTTTCGGTAATATCGAAAGGAATCTTTTTCTGATTCTTCTTGTGTAAAGATTTCATCGTGGACAGCTGAACCTTTTTTCTCCGAAGCCTCTATTCCTTTACCTATTTCTACCGCTTTTACCCCTGGTATACTCATTAAAGCTGAAGCCAGGCGAGCATCCAGACGCCTATCCCACTGGACATAACTTCCCAAGCCTATGGGGACACCGGCAATTACCACCTCAAATACTCCGCCTAAAGTATCTCCCTTCTCTCGAGCCCTATCAATCTCCCTACACATTCCAACTGATGCTATCCCATCTATGCAATACACAGGGGATTTATTAATCTCGGTCTTGATTTTTGAATTAAAAGAAGTAATCCTTCGGGCTTTAACCTGTCCAATCCTTAATACATAACTATAAATTTCTATATTGAATTCTTCTAAAAGAGTGCTTACCGCTGACCCTATAGCTACTCTCATAGCAGTCTGTCGAGCACTGGCTCTCTCTAAGACATTCCGCATATCTTTAAATCCATATTTTATAGCACCGGAAAAATCAGCATGCCCTGGTCGAGGAATAGTCAGTGGAGGATATTCCTTTTCCTGCCAATTCTCCCAATCTTTATTTTTTATCATTAGGCCAAAAGGACTTCCTATAGTTTTACCTTCTACTAATCCGGATAATATCTCTATCCGGTCCTGTTCAATCTTCATCCTCTCTCCTCTGTCATAACCTCCTTGACGTCTTTTTAGATTAAGATCGATTTTTTCTTCGTTTAAGGAAAGACCGGCTGGTAATCCTTCTATTATTCCCATTAAACATTTTCCGTGAGATTCTCCCGCATCAAGAAATCTTAACATTTTTACTTTCTCCCTTCTCTTAAGTAGTCGTTAGTAAAACCCCCACCTTGATCCTCCCCCTGCAAAGAGTGAGAGGTGATAGGTAGGTAAGACGCCTGTCCTATGTGAAGGCTGGGGGATATTTTTGCGTCTTTAGTATTCGTATTTTTCCGCAATTATTCCCCACGCCTATACGCTACACGCTGTACGCTATACGCTAATTATATGCTATTAACTAATTGATTAATTTATGCAATTTATCTAATTATTTCTAATACTTCTTTCCCTTCCGGTTTAAAGCCAGTCCAGAGATATAAACTCTCTATACCCTGATAAACCAACATCGGTACACCATTAATTATCTTTGCTCCTGCCCTCTCCGCTTGTTTTAAAAAAAGGGTCTTCGCCGGGTGGTAGATAAGGTCATAAACCAAGAGATTAGGGTGAAACAATTTTTCATCAGAGAAAGGAGTATTGCCTACCTGAGATGCCATCCCTATAGAAGTGGCATTAACCAAAA